>CAMLJA010000006.1 GCA_946480065.1 uncultured Thermomonas sp.
TCAGCGCGCGGGCAACGGGATCCGCTCCGCGTCGTCGCCGGGGATGAGGCCGAACGCGCCCGCCTCCCAGTCGGCCTTGGCCTGCTCGATGCGTTCCTTCGAGCTCGACACGAAGTTCCACCACAGGTGGCGTGGGCCGTCCAGCGGCTCGCCGCCGAACAGCATCGCCTTCAGCGGGCTCCTGGCGCGCAGCACGTGGCGCGCGCCGCGGTCCAGCAGGACCAGGTGCTTTTCCGGGACATCGGCGCCGTCCAGCTGGGCCTGGCCCTCGAGCACGTAGAGCGCGCGCTCCACCGCCTCCGCGACGATCGGCAGTTCGGCCTCCGGCGCCAGGTCCACCGCGACGTTGAAGGTGTCGGCGAACACCCGCACCGGCGACTCCATCCCGAAGCCGCGCCCGGCGATCACCCGCAGCCGGGCGCCGGCGTGGTCGCGCAGGGGCAGGTTGGCGGCAGCGTGGTGGTGGAACGCGGGCGCCACCTCCTCGTCCGGCTTCGGCAGCGCCACCCAGGTCTGCATGCCGTGCAGGGCGTGGCCGGCGGCGCGCGGGTCGGGCGGCGTGCGTTCGGAATGGGCGATGCCGCGCCCGGCGGTCATCCAGTTGACGTCGCCCGGCAGGATGTCCTGCGCGCTGCCCAGGGTATCGCGGTGGCGCAGCGCGCCGGCCCACAGGTACGTCACGGTGGCCAGGCCGATGTGCGGATGCGGGCGCACGTCGATGCCGCGCCCGGGTTCGAACAGCGCCGGGCCCATGTGGTCGACGAACACGAACGGACCCACGCTGCGGGCCTGCAGGCTGGGCACCGCGCGGCGCACCTGGAAGCCGCCGAGGTCGTGGGTGCGGGGCGCGATCACGGTGGTCATCGGGCGAGCTCCCTGCCGGTCAGCCGGCGAGATGGGGCAGCAGCGGGCCGCCCAGCCACAGCCAGCGCGCCATCCACGCGCTGACCAGCCCGACCAGCATCGTCAGCGGCAGGCCGACGCGGATGAAGTCGACGAAGCGGTACTGGCCCGGGCCCAGGATCAGCAGGTTGCCGTGGTGGCCGATGGGGGTGAGGAAGGCGACCACCGCGCCCAGCGCGGTGCACACCACGAACGGCGTGGGCGGCATGTCCATCACCTGCGACAGCGCGATCGCCACCGGCCCCAGCAGCGCGGTGGTCGCCGTGTCCGACATCAGCTGGGTCAGCAGCGCGGCGCTGGCGAACATCACCAGCAGGATGGCCAGCGACGGCCAGTGCGCCATCACGCGCGACAGCCCAACCGCCAGCAGGTCGGCGGTGCCGGTCTGCTCCATCGCGATGCCCAGCGGGATCACGCCGGCGATCATCACGAAGATGCGGACGTCGATCCCGCGGTAGGCCTGCTGGATGTCGATGCAGCGGGTGGCCACCAGCGCCACCGCGCCCAGCAGGAAAGCCAGCGATGCCGGCAGCCATTCGGTGGCGGCCGCCAGGATGGTGGCGCCGAGGATCGCCAGCGCCAGCGGCGCGCGCAGCCGGCGCTTGGCCTCGCCCGCGAACGGCGCCAGCAGCAGGAAGCCGTGGTGGGTCGCCAGCTCGGCGAAGCGCGAGGGCTTGCCCCACAGGACCAGCAGGTCGCCCTCGCGCAGGCGCGCGTCGGACAGCCGCTCCGCGACCCATCCGGCGTGCCGCCACAGGCCCACCACGACCGCGTGGAACTGGCGCGAGAAATCCAGCTCGCGGATGCTGCGGCCGATGAACTCCGAACCCGGCGCGACCACCGTCTGGACCAGCTGAGGCGTGCCTTCGCCGCCCAGGGTGTCGCCGTAGCGCGCGATGGCGTTGAGGTCCAGGCCGGGGTCGTCGTGCAGCGACATCAGCTCGTCGGCGCCGGCTTCCACCAGCAGGATGTCGCCGGCCAGCAGCGGGCTGGCCGGGGTCAGGTCGTCGCGGCGGTGGCCGGCGCGCAGCCAGCCCAGCACCACCACCGACTTGCCGATCGCCTTCTGCATCTCGGCCAGCGAGCGGGTGGCCCACTGCCCGCCCGGCACCACCAGCAACTCGGTCCGGAAGCGCCCCAGCCGCAGGTAGTCGTCGTCGCCGCCCGCGCCGCTGCGCTTGGGCAGCAGCCAGCGCGTGCCCAGCATGTAGGCGGTGCCCACCACCACCAGCGCGATGCCGATCGGGGTGGTCGAGAAGATCCCCAGCCCCTCGGCGCCGGCGCGCTTGAGCTGGTCGTTGGCCAGCAGGAAGGCCGGCGCGCTGACCAGGGTCAGGGTGGTGCCCAGCGAGGCCGCCAGCGACATCGGCATCAGCAGGCGGGAGGCCGGCAGGTGGCGGTCGCGCGCGTGCTTCAGCAGCAGCGGCAGCATCATCGCGGTGACCATCACGTGGTGGGTGAAGGCGGCCAGCAGCGCCACCACCGGCATCACCACCGCGATCGTCCGCCATTCGTGGCGGCCGCCGGCGCGGCCGATCCAGGCGCCGATGTGCTCGCTCACGCCGGTGGCGGCCAGCGCGCCCGAGATCACGAACACCGCGGCCACGATGATCGCCGGTTCGCTGGCGAACCCGGACAGCGCCTGCTGGCTGTCCAGCACGCCGGTGAGCACCAGCGCCAGCAGGATCAGCATCGCGGTGACGTCCACCCGCAGCTTCTCGCTGATGAACAGGTAGAGCCCGCCGGCCAGGATCAGGCCGAACAGGATTTGCGACCACAGGTGGGGGTGGGCGGCGAACATGCGGCCATTGTGCCGAAAAGCGCGCGACGGCCGCGACCACGTGCACGCAGGGTTTACGGACGCCCCCCGTACACTCGCGCCACCGCTTCGATCACGGCCGATGTCCGCCCCCGCCCTGCCCCAAGACGATGCACGCTTCCGCCTGGCCATGGAGTCGGCCGGCATCGGCATGGCCATCGTGTCCCCGGACGGCCGCTTCATGGACGTCAACCCGGCGCTGTGCGGCATGCTGGGGCGGCCCGCCGGCGCGCTGGTGGGCCAGCCGGCGGAGGCGTTCGCGGCGCCTGACGACGCGGCCCGCGGCCGGGAACTGCTCGCGCGGCTCCGCGGCGGCGCCGGCCCGGCGGCGGCGGAGATCCGCTACCTGCGCGCCGACGGCACCGTGGTCCACGCGCGGGTCGACGGCGCGCCGATGCCCGCCGCCGGCACCCCCGCCTGCCTGGTGTGGCAGGTCCACGACGTCAGCGGACCGGGCGCGGCGGAGCGCGAGCTGCGCGAGCGCAACGCCGAGCTGGAACGGCAGCTGGCCGAGCGCACCGCGGCGCTGGAGGCGGCGAACCGCCGGCTGGAATCGCTGGTCCACGGCGTCTCGCACGACCTGCGCGCGCCGCTGCGGGCGATCGACGGCTTCGCCCGCCAGTTGGAACGCGACGCCGCGCCCGACGAGGCGCGGCGCAGCCACGTGGAACGCATCCGCCAGGCCGGCGCGCGCATGGGCGGGCTGATCGACGGCCTGCTGGAACTGGCGCGCGCCGGGCGCGCCGCGCTGCGTCCGGCCGACGTCGACCTCAGCCTGCTCGCCGAGTGGGTGGCGGCCGAACTGCAGGACGCGCGGCCCGAACCGCCGCTGCTGCTGGACGTCCAGCCCGGGCTGGCAATGGTGGGCGACGAGCCCCTGCTCAAGGGATTGCTGGTGCAGCTGCTGCGCAACGCGCGCCAGTTCGCGCGGCCGGGCGAGCCCGCGCGGGTGGAGGTGACGGGCGAGCGCGACGGCGGCATCATCCGCGTGCGCGTGCGCGACCACGGGATCGGCTTCGACATGGCGTACGCCGACAAGCTGTTCGAACCCTTCCAGCGCCTGCACGGCGGCGACCAGGGCGCCGGCGACGGCCTCGGGCTGGCGATCGCGCAGCAGGCGGCGGCGCGCCACGGCGGCTGCCTGCGCGCGGAGTCGGAACCCGGCGCCGGCAGCACGTTCCACCTGGAATTGCACGATCTCCCACGAGGCGAGGCCGCATGAGCGAACACAGGGACATCCTGCTGGTCGAGGACAACCCGGACGACGTGGAGCTGACCCGGATCGCGTTCGCCGAGGCCGGCAGCAGCCACCGCCTGGTCGTGGTCGGTGACGGCGCCGAGGCCCTGGACTACCTGTTCGCCCAGGGCCGCCACGCCGGGCGCGCGGGCGCGGACCTGCCGGCGCTGGTGCTGCTGGACCTCAACCTGCCCAAGCTGGACGGGCGCGAGGTGCTGCAGGCGATGCGCGCGCACCCGGCCACCCGCGCGCTGCCGGTGGTCGTCCTGACCACCAGCGCCGAACCCTACGACGTGGAAGGCGTGTACGGCCTGGGCGCCAACAGCTACATCCAGAAGCCGGTGGAGTTCGAGCGCTTCGTGGACGCGGTGCGCCAGATCGGGCTGTACTGGCTGGTGCTCAACCACCCGCCCACCGCCGCGGGCTGAGCGCGCTCAGCCGACCGCCGCGTCGTGCGCCCGGTGGTAGCCCACCGCGGCCTCGACCTCCGCCTTCGAGCCCAGGAACACCGGCACCCGCATGTGCAGGCCGGTGGGCCGGACCTCCAGCATGCGCTGGCGGCCGGTGCTGGCGGCGCCGCCGGCCTGCTCCACCAGCAGCGCCATCGGGTTGGCCTCGTACATCAGCCGCAGCTTGCCGCCCCTGGGCGCGCACTTGCTGTCCAGCGGATAGCTGAAGATGCCGCCGCGGGTCAGCAGGCGGTGCACGTCGGCCACCATCGAGGCGATCCAGCGCATGTTGAAGTCCTTGCCGCGCGGCCCGTCCTTTCCCAGCAACAGGTCGCCGACGTAGCGCTGCATCGGCGGCTCCCAGAATCGCTGGTTGGACATGTTGACCGCGAACTCGCGGGTCTCCTCCGGGATGCGCATGCCGCGCACCGTCAGCACGAAGCCGCCGACCTCGCGGTCCAGGGTGAAGGCGTGGGTGCCGTGGCCGACCGTCAGCACCAGCGTGGTCTGCGGGCCGTACACGCAGTAGCCGGCCGCCACCTGCGCCTCGCCGGGCTGCAGGAAGTCCGCGTCTTCCGGCGTGGTCACGCCCTCGGGGCAGCGCAGCACCGAAAAGATCGTGCCCACCGAGACGTTGACGTCGATGTTGGAGCTGCCGTCCAGCGGGTCGAACAGCAGCAGGTAGTTGCCGCGCGGGTAGGCGTCGGGGATCGGCTGGCTGTGGTCCATCTCCTCCGACGCCAGCCCGGCCAGGTGGCCGCCCCAGGCGTTGGCTTCCAGCAGGATCTCGTTGCTCAGCACGTCCAGCTTCTTCTGCGCCTCGCCCTGCACGTTGATGCTGGCCTGCCCGGCCTCGCCGGCATCGCCCAGCACACCGCCCAGGGCGCCCTTGCCCACCGCGATGGAGATGCGCTTGCAGGCGCGCGCCACCACTTCCACCAGCAGGCGCAGTTCGGGGTTGATGCGGCCGGCGCGCTGCTCCTCGAGCAGGAACTGGGTCAGCGAGACGTGGGTGAGGGACATGTGCAGGCCCGTGGCGGAGACGGGCGCTATTGTCGCCGATGCCGAACCACTGGAGACCCGCATGACCCGGATGCTGCCGATCCTGCTGTGCGCGGCGCTGCCGCTGAGCGCCTGTGCCCCCGCCCCGTCCCCCGGCGCGCCGGCAGGCGATGCCGCTGCCGCTCCGGGTGCCGTCCCGTCGCCGGCGCGTCCCGCCGCCGATGCGGCGTCGCCGATGCCGCAGGGCGCGCCCGCCGACGCCACGCCGGCGAAGCGCGACCCCGCGCCCGCCGCGGGCAGTGCCTCGATCGCCGGCGCCATCCGCGACGGCAACCGCGCACCGCCGGCCCTGCACATCTGCGCGCTGCCGGTGCGCGGCGGCGCGCCCAGCTGCGTCGACTCGCCGGCCGGGGCGCGCGCCTACCGGCTGGAGGTCGCGCCGGGGCGCTACCGCGTGCTGGGCTGGGCCCGCGGCGGCGAGCTGGCGGTGATCGCGCACGCCGAGCAGATCCGCTGCATCCGCGCGCCGTGCCCGCCCGACCGGCTGCTGGAGGTGCAGGTCGGCCCCGGCGAGCAGCGCGAGGGCGTGGACCTGGCGGCCGGCTACCCGACGCTCCCGGACGGCTGGCCGGCGCGCCCGCGCTGAGCCGCTACTCCGCCGCCGGCGCCAGCTGCAGCCGCGGCTCGCCGTCGCGGCGGCGCTCGATCCCGGCCAGCGCCACCCCGCGGGCCTGCAGCACGGACCGCAGCGCCGCTTCCCACGCCTCGGCCTGGGCATCGCTGCGGGTGGCCAGCACCGCGTCCGCGGCGACGGCGCGCCAGCGCTGCAGCGCCCAGGCCTGCGCCGCCAGCGCGTCGCGTCCGGCGGCGTCCGGCCCCGGCGCGTCGGCCGATGGCGCGCCCAGTGCGATCGGCGGCAGCGCCTGCAGCACCGGGTACACCGTCAGCGGCGGGGCGTCCGCCGCCGCGGCGCGGTTGATCTCCTCTTCCATCCGCCGCGCGCGCGCCAGCGGCACCCGCGCGTCGGCGCGCAGCCACAGCTCCCAGCGCGTCCCGTCGGCGCTACGCTGCAGCCGGCCCAGGTAGGGCACCAGCGCCGCCTGCATCCGCGCCCGGTCCTCGGCCTGCGCGCGCTGGCGGGCGCTGCGCACGCTTTCGGCATCCTCCAGCGCGGCCACGCTGCGGCGCAGCTCGGCCAGCGTGCCCTGCTGGCGGGCGAAGCTGGCGTCGTCGGCGGTCAGCACCTCGCGGATGCGCACCGCCACCGGCCGCCGCAGGCTGGCCGCCAGCTGCGCCTGCAGCCGGTCCTCCAGCCCCGCCACGTGGCTGGGCAGCATCATCACCGCGTCCACCGCCACGTCGCGGGCGCCGGTGTCGACCCGCAGCGCGCTGACCCGGCCGCTGGCGGCGGCCGCGGCCTGGTCCAGCGCGGCGCGCACCACCACCTCGGTCTGCGACTGCACCGCGATCCGCTTCAGCGCCAGCCCCAGCGGCACCGACAGCAGCACGAAGGTGGTCACGATCAGGCCCGCCTGCCAGACGGTCTGCTTGGGCGTGTCGCTGCCGCCGAAGCCGTACCAGCGGGCGACGATGGTGACCGACAGCGCGATCGCCAGCAGGTTGGTCATGAACAGGAACGCGGCGCCGCCGGCCACGTCCCAGTTGCCCACGCCGATGCCGTAGCCCACCACCGCCAGCGGCGGCATCAGCGCGGTGGCTATCGCCACGCCCACGATCGCCTCGCCCTTGCGGGTCACGGTGGCGTAGGCCCCCGCCAGGCCGGACAGGATCGCCACCAGCAGGTCGAAGAAGGTGGGGCGGGTGCGCGCCAGGATCTCGCTGGTGGCCTCCTGCAGCGGCGACAGCCACACGATCCCCAGCGCGATCGCCAGCGCCAGCCCCACGCCCACCACCAGCGTGCGCAGCGAGTCGCGCACGGTGCGCAGGTCGAAGGTGGCCAGGCCCATGCCCAGCTCGACGATCGGGCCCATCAGCGGCGAGATCAGCATCGCGCCGATGATCACCGCGGCCGAGCCCTGCAGCAGGCCCAGGGTGGCGATGCCGGACGACAGCAGGGTCATGAAGGCGTAGCGCGGCGCCAGCCGCCCGCCGTCGTCCACGTGCTCGAGCACCGAGATGCGGTCGGTGGTGTTGACCAGCTGGTCCTGCCGCCAGCGCCGCGTCCAGCGCCACCACGCCATCGGTCCCGCCATCGCCCGCTTCCTCATCGCCATCGCGCAGAGCATAGCCGCGACGGCGTGACGGGGCGCGACCCGGGCGTGTTGAAATGGCGGCTTCCCCGCTGCCCGGCGCCGCCATGTTCGACATCGCCGTCGCCTGCCTGGTGGTCACCGCGCTGGCGGCCTGGCTCAACGTGCGCTTCATCCACCTGCCCAACACCATCGGGGTGATGGCGGTGGCGATGCTGCTTTCGATGCTGCTACTGGGCGCGCGCGCGCTGGGCTTCGGCACCCTGTATGCCTACGAGCGCGCATTCCTGGCGTCGATCGACTTCACCGACGTGCTGATGCAGGGGATGCTCTCGGTGCTGCTGTTCGCCGGCGCACTGCACGTGGACGTGGCGCTGCTGCGCAGCTACCGCCGGCAGGTGGGCGCGCTGGCGGTGGCGGGCACGCTGGCGTCCACCGCGATCGTGGCCGGCGTGCTGTTCCTGGCGCTGCCGTGGGTGGGCATCCCGCTGCCGCTGCTGTATTGCCTGCTGTTCGGTGCCCTGATCTCGCCGACCGACCCGATCGCGGTGATGGGCATCCTGCGTTCGGCCGGGGCGCCGGACAACGTGGGCGTGGTGGTGGCCGGCGAATCGCTGTTCAACGACGGCGTGGGGGTGGTGCTGTTCGCCCTGCTGCTTGGGCTGGCCACCAGCGGCCAGGCGCCCACCGCCGCCGGCGTGCTGCACCTGCTGGCGCTGGAGGCCGGCGGCGGCCTGCTGCTGGGCGCGGCGCTGGGGCTGGTGATGTTCGGCCTGCTGCGCGCGGTGGACCACTACAAGGTCGAGGTCCTGGTGACGCTGGCCGGGGTGCTGGGCGGCTACGAGCTGGCCCAGCGCCTGCACGTCTCGGGCCCGCTGGCGATGGTGGTGGCCGGCCTGCTGGTGGGCCACCACGGCCGCCGGCTGGCGATGAGCGACACCACCCGCCGGCACGTGGACCTGTTCTGGGAGCTGCTGGACGAGATCCTCAACGCGGTGCTGTTCGTGCTGCTGGGGCTGGAGATCGTGATGGTCGAGTTCGACCGCCCCTACCTGCTGGCCGCGCTGCTGGCGGTGCTGGTGGCGCTGGCCGCGCGGCTGCTGGCGGTGGGCTTGCCGGTGGCGCTGCTGCCGGGCTGGTTCCGGCTGCCGCCCGGGGCCTGGAAGGTGCTGACCTGGGGCGGCCTGCGCGGCGGGATCTCGGTGGCGCTGGTGCTGGCGCTGCCGCCCGGGCCGGCGCGCGAACTGCTGCTGACGATGACCTACGCGGTGGTGGTGTTCTCGATCCTGGTCCAGGGCCTGAGCATCCGCGCGGTCACCGCGCGGGCGTTCGGGCCGCCCCAGCGGTAGTCAGACGTCGCCGTCGCTGGCCCAGCCCTCGCCGGTGCCGCGGTGGAACACCGCGTCGCCGGGCAGGACGGTGCCGGCCGGGACCGAATCCTCGCTGGCCAGGCGCGCGTAGATCGGGGTGAAGTCCGGGCGGGTGGCGTCCATCAGCTGCTCGAAGCTGTCGATGACGAAGTAGGTCTTCTGGTAGGTGTCGATGCGGTAGCGGGTGCGCATGATCCGCTCCAGGTCGAAGCCGATCCGGTTGGGCGCGTCGCTGTCCAGGCAGTGGATCGACTCGCCCTTGCTGGAGACGATGCCGCTGCCGTAGATGCGCAGCCCGTCGCGCTGGCGGATCAGGCCGAACTCCACCGTGTACCAGTAGAGGCGGGTGAGGTTCTGCAGCGCCTCCGCGCCGATGCCGTGCGCCTTCACCCCGCCGCGCCCGTAGGCCTGCATGTAGTCCGCGAACAGCGGGTTCATCAGCAGCGGCACGTGGCCGAACAGGTCGTGGAAGAGGTCGGGTTCCTCGATGTAGTCCACCTGGTCGGGGCGGCGGATCCACCAGGTCACCGGGAAGCGCCGGTTGGCCAGGTGGTCGAAGAAGTCCAGCTCCGGCAGCAGGCCCTCCACGCCCATCAGGGTCCAGCCGGTGGCCGGTTCCAGCACCCGGTTGATGTCGGCGAACTTCGGGATCCGGTCCGGGGTCATGCCCATCGCGTCCTGGGCCCGCAGGAATTCGTCGCAGGCGCGGCCCACCAGGATCCCGCGCTGGCGCTCGTACAGCTGGCGCCAGACGTCGTGGTCGGTGGCGGAGTAGCCGTCCCACGGCTGCTCGACGATGCCGGTGGCGTAGACCGGCACCTTGCCCTTGTCGGTCTGCAGGTTCTCGACCCGGCGCGGGGTGCTGTTCGGAGGCGGCGTGTTCATGGCTCCAGTTTACGCCGGCGCCGGCGAGCCGCCTTGATCGCGCGCAAACGCCGGGGGCGCGGCGGGGTCAGCCGGCGCGGCAGTCCGGGTCGCGCCGCCACGCGTCCAGCCAGCCCTGCTGGCGGGCGCAGCGGGCGCGGCGCTCGGCCTCGCGCTGGCGGTCGGCTTCGGTCTCGGCGGCCCGGCGCGCCTGCATCACCCGCGCGGCCTGCAGCTGCGCCAGCTTGGCGCGGATCGCCGGCAGCGCGGCCTGGGCGGCGCGCTCGCCCTCCAGGATCGCGCGGTCCTTCCGCTCGAAGTCGGCGGCGCCGATGCCGTCCACCCGCGGCCTGATCACCACGTCGGCGCGCGCCAGCTCCTGCGCGCCCAGCCGCTGGCCCATGATCCGGATGCTCTGGTTGACGTTGCCCAGCATGCTGGCCGGATCGGCGTGCGGATCGGCCTTGCTGGAGATGTCCACCGCGATCACGAAATCCGCGCCCAGCCCGCGCGCGGCGTCCACCGGCACCGGGCTGACCACGCCGCCGTCCACGTAGTGGGCGTCGCCGATGGCGACCGCCTCGAACACCCCGGGGATGGCGCTGGAGGCGCGCACCGCCTGGCCGGTGTTGCCGCGCACGAACACCGTGCGCCGGCCGTCCTCCAGCCGGGTGGCGACCGCGGCGAACGGCTTGCGCAGCCGTTCGATCGGGCGCCCGCCCACCAGCCCGTTGACGTAGTCCTGCAGCTTCTGGCCCTTCACCAGGCCGCCGCCGAACAGGCTGACGTCGCGGATCTTCGCCTCGTCCAGCGCGAACGCGTTCTCCTGCAGCGCGTAGGCGTCCATGCCGCCGGCGTAGAGCGCGCCGACCACGCTGCCGGCGCTGGTGCCGGCCACCACCGCCGGGCGCAGGCCGTTGGCCTCCAGCATCTTGATCACGCCGATGTGGGCGAAGCCCTTGGCCGCGCCGCCGCCCAGCGCCAGGCCGATCCGCGGCGGTGGGGGGGTGCTGGCCACCACCGCCACCGGCGCGCGCACGTCGGGGGCGCCGGCGCAGGCGGACAGCAGGGCGGCGAGCAGGGAAATCGCGAAGGCGCGCATCGGGACCGTACGGGAAACGGGGGAGCGCAGCTTAACGGCGGCTCCCGCAACGCCAGCCAACCGCCCCGGCCTCAGGCCTGCGCCGCGGCCTGCGCCTGCGTGGCCAGGAACCCGGCCACCGCATCGGCTTCCAGCGGCCGCCCCAGCAGGAACCCCTGCAGCTGGGTGCAGCCCAGCGCCACCAGCAGCTGCAGCTGGGCGTCGGTCTCCACGCCCTCGGCCAGCGCCTGCAGGTCCAGGCTGCGCGCCAGGGTGAGGATGGTGCGCACGATCTCCGCCGCGTTGCGGTCGCCCGGCAGCCCGGACACGAAGCTGCGGTCGATCTTGAGCTTGGTCACCGGGAACCGCTGCAGGTAGGCCAGGCTGGAATAGCCGGTGCCGAAGTCGTCCACCGCCAGGCCCACGCCCAGCCGCCCCAGCGCGCGCAGCTGGCGCTCGCTCTCGGCGGTGTGCTCCATCAGCACGCCCTCGGTGATCTCCAGCTCCAGCTCGCTGCCGCGCAGCCCGGTCTCGGCCAGCACCCGCTCCACCAGCTCCGGCAGGTCGCCGCGCCGGAACTGGTCGCGCGAGACGTTGACGCTCAGGAACAGCCCGCGGTGGCCGGCAGCCGCCAGCGCGGCATGCTGGCGCCCGGCCTCGCGCAGGACGAAGGCGCCGATCGCCGGGATCAGCCCGGACTCCTCGGCCACCGGGATGAACTGGCCCGGCGGCACTTCGCCGAGCTCCGGATGGCGCCAGCGCACCAGCGCCTCCAGCCCCACCGCGCGCGGCGGGGCCGCGGCGGCGTCGAAGATCGGCTGCAGCACCACCCGCAGCTGGCCGCGCTCGATCGCCCGGCTCAGCTCCTGCTGCAGGCGGACCTGGCGCGCCACGTGCTCGCTCATCGCCGGCGCGTACACCACCGGGCGGTGGTCGCCGTTGCGCTTGGCCTGGCCGAACGCCAGGTCGGCGCAGCGCATCAGGCCCTCGGCGTCGCCGGCGTGGTCGGGATACAGCGCCGCGCCGCACTGGACGGTGGTGCTGACCTCGATGCCCAGCACATCCAGCGGCGCCGACATGGCCTGGACCATCTCGCCCAGGCGCTGCTCCACGCAGGCCAGGTCCTCGCCCTCGCAGCCCGCCAGCACCGCGAACTGGTTGTGCCCGATCCGGCCCACCTGCGGCGCGCGCTCGGCCATCACCGCCTGCATGCGCGCCACCACCGCGGCGGCCAGCGCGTTGGCGTGGCTCACGCCGAACACGTCGCGGAACTCCGCGTAGCGGTCCACCGACAGCCGCAGCAGCACGCAGTGGCGGCCCGGCTCGTCGCCGAAGCGGGCGTCGGTCGCCACCAGCAGCCCGTGCTCGTTGAAGGCGCCGGTGACCGGGTCGTGCTCGGCGTAGAAGCGCGCCTGCGCCTCGCGGTCGCGGCGTTCGCTGATGTCGGTGGCGATGCTGGAAAACCCGATCAGCTGGCCGTCGCGGTCGATGATCGGCGACAGCGTCACCTGCACCGGCAGGCGGGTGCCGTCGCGGCGCAGGCGCATGCTTTCGAACCGGACCAGCGTCTCGCCGGCGCGCACGCGCGCGGTGGCGCGTTCCACCTCCGGCATGTGCTCAGGCGGCACCAGCACCGAAATGGGGCGCCCGGCCAGCTCGCCCGGCCCGTAGCCGTACAGGCGCTCGCCGGCGCGGTTGAGGCTGACGATGTGCCCGGCCAGGTCCCTGGACAGGATGGCGTCGCCGGAGTCGCGCACGATCGCGGCCAGGCGCTCGGTGGCCTGGCGCTCGCCCTCGCGCTCGGTGATGTCCAGCGCGATCCCGCCGACCAGGCGCGCGCCGTTGCGCTCGCCCAGCGGGAACTTGAACACTTCGAAGGTCCCCGGCGTGCCGTCCTCGCGGTGCCCCGGCTCCAGCAGCCGCTCGCCGGTGCCACTCTCGATCACCCGCAGGTGGTTGCGGTGGTAGAGCGCGGCCAGCTCCGGCGGGAAGGCGTCCTCCAGCCGCCGCGGCAGCGCGCCGATGCCCAGCGCGGCCAGCATCCGCCGGTAGGCCCCGTTGCCCACCAGGGTGCGCCCGTGCTCGTCGGCGATCCACGCGATCCCGGGGCAGTTCTCCAGGAATGCCTCCAGCGTCTCCTCGCGGTTGCGCAGCTCGGCCTCGGCGCGCTTGCGCTCGCTGATGTTCTCACTGGTGATCGCCACCCCATCGCTCAGCGGCACCACCTGGTGCCGCAGCCAGTGCATCGGCTCGGGATACTCGGCGACCTCGAACTCCTCCACGAAGCCCAAGCCACAGGCCATCGCCGCGGCGCACTGCGCCACCAGCGCGTCCACCCGGCTGGGCGGCAGGGTCTCGCGCAGGCTGCGGCCCACCAGCGCCTCGGGCGCGGCCTGCATCAGCTCGCCGCCCATGCGGTTGACGTACAGGAAGCGGAAGTCGCGCACCGCGCCGCTGGGGTCGCGCTCGGCGGCCAGGATGTAGAGCGCGCTCAGCGAACTGGCGGCGGCGCCCTCGAACCATTCGCCCAGGCGCCGGGTCAGCGCGGCGTCGCCGGCCTCGGCGCTGAGGTCGCGCTGGACCGCGATGAAGCCCTCCAGCGTGCCGTCGGCGCTCCGCATCGGCTGGATGTGGGCGCGGATCCGGTACTCGCGGCCGTCGCGGGCGTAGTTCAACAGCTCCACGCGGATCGGTTCGGCGGCGTGCAGCGCGGCGCGGATCGCGTCCAGCGTCGCGCGGTCGGTGCCGGGGCCCTGCAGGAAGCGCGGCGAGCGGCCGATCGCCTCCGCCCGCGGCCAGCCGCTGGCGCGTTCGAACGCGGCGTTGACGTAGCGGATGCGGGGGCCGTCGCCGTCCAGCGCGGCATCGGTCACCACGACCATCTCGTCGAGGTGCTCCAGGCACTGCAGCATCCAGTGGAACTTTTCCCGGCGTGTGCTGCCCAAGCCCATGGTGGATGCCTCGCGATGTCCGGCCATCCTGCGCCGGGGGCCGCCTCCCGGTCTAGCCCCCCGTCGCCGGGCGGCGCCGGCGACCGCCCTGCGGATGCGACGCGCGCCCCGCGCTGGCATGCTGGGGTCCGGCGCCCCCGCCCGAACCGGCCACGAGGAGGTCGCATGCCGATCATCGGCTCGCTGTCGAGCGAACGCCTGGTCCGGGTCATCCGGATGCAGAGCGAGATCGCCCGCTTCGGCCTGGACCTGGGCGGGGTGATGCAGTACGTGGTCGACCACCTGTCCGCGCTGGTGGAGGCCGACGGCGCCGCCATCGAGCTGGCCGAGGGCGACGACATGGTCTACCGGGCCGCCTCCGGCATCGCCGCCGGCCAGATCGGGCTGCGGCTGAAGATCAACACCAGCCTGTCCGGCAGCGCGGTCCTCAGCGGCGAAGTCCTGCAGTGCGACGACGCCGACACCGACCCGCGGGTGGACCGCAGGGCCTGCCGCGCGATCGGCCTGCGCTCGATGCTGATCGTGCCGCTGCAGCACGGCGGCCGGGTGGTGGGGATCCTCAAGGCGATGGCCGCGCGGCCGCACGCGTTCAACCCGGGCGACGCCGCGCTGCTCTCGCTGCTGTCGGAGATCGTGGCGGCTTCGATGCACTTCGCCACCGTCTACAGCCAGGACGACCTGTTCGTGCGCGCCACCCACGACGCCCTGACCGGGCTGGCCAACCGCGCGCTGTTCATGGACCGCCTGCGCCGGACGCTGGCCGCCAGCCTGCGCGGCGACGCGCTGTGCGCGGTGCTCATGCTGGACCTGGACGGGCTGAAGGGCATCAACGACAGCCTGGGACACCGTGCCGGCGACGCGCTGCTGGCGGAGTTCGCGCAGCGGCTGCGGCGGGTCGGGCGCGGCACCGACACCGCCGCGCGGCTGGGCGGCGACGAGTTCGCGCTGCTGCTCACGCCGATGCGCCAGCCGGGCGGCGAGCAGGAGGTGGCGCGGCGGCTGCAGGCGGCGCTGGCCGAACCGTTCGACCTCGAAGGCTCGCCGGTGCGGCTGAGCGCGTCGATCGGCGCCGCGGTGGCGCCCACCGAAGCCACGGCGCTGGAGCCGCTGCTGGAACTGGCGGACCGGCGGATGTACGCGGACAAGCGCGCCCGCAAGGGCGGGGCGGGGTCGGCCTGCTAGACGCCCACGTCGTCGTGCGGCGGGCGCGGGCGGAACGACAGCACGGTTCCACCGGCCGGGTCGGCCGGCGGCGCCGGCCGCCACAGCACCGGGACGTCCTCGGGCGCGCGCGGTTCGAAGGTGTCGCGCTCGGCGGCCGCGCGGGCGCGCGCTGCGTCGCCGGCGTCCTCCTCCTCTTCCCAGCTGTAGCGCCGGCGCGGCGGCAGCGGGTCGCTGCGGCGGAACAGCCAGGCCGCCAGCAGCCCGGCCAGCGCGCCGCCCAGGTGCGATTCCCACGACACCCCGGCCTCGCGCGGGAGCACGGTCAGCAGCATGCCGCCGTAGAACAGGAAGGCGATCATGCCGGCGGCGATCGCCGCGCGGTCGCGCCGCAGCAGCCCCAGCGCGAACACCAGGAACATCAGCCCGTGGGTCAGCCCGCTGGCGCCCAGGTGGCGGGAGCCCGGTTCCCCCAGCAGCCAGGCGCCCAGGCCCGACCCCAGCCACAGCAGCGGCAGCGCGCGCAGCCCGGCGCGCGGGTAGGCAGTGAAGGCCAGCGTGCCCAGCACCAGCAGGCCGATGGCGTTGGCCACCAGGTGGCCCACCGAGCCGTGCAGCAGCGGCGCCGCCAGCACGCCCACCAGTCCTGCGGCGCTTCGCGGCGCCACCGCAAGCCCGCGCCAGTCGAACGACTGCTGCGCGGCGAACCCGGCGCAGGCCAGCAGCACCAGCGCAAGGCTGGCGTTGAAGGCGCGCTGCAGGCGCCGGCGGTCGTGCAGGTGCTGCGGGTCGGCGGGGCGGGGGCTGGGCATCCGGCTGAGGTGGTCACGCCCGCGGCCGCCTTCAAGTGGCCGCGGGCGCGCCGCGCTCAGGACGACCCGTGCGCGGCCGGCGGCCGCAGCAGGCTCAGCACGATGGTGGCGCCGATAGTGGCGGCCACCACGCCCAGCGAAACCAGCACCGGGATCTTGGCCACGTCCACCAGCAGCATCTTGGCGCCGATGAAGCCCAGCACCAGCGCCAGCCCGTAGGGCAGCAGGTGGAAGCGGTCGGCCATGCCCTGCAGCAGGAAGAACATCGCGCGCAGGCCCAGCACCGCGAACACGTTGCTGGTCAGCACGATGAACGGGTCTGCGGTGATGGCGAAGATGGCCGGGATCGAGTCCACCGCGAAGATCACGTCGGTGATGCCGATCATTGCGATCACGATGAACAGCGGGGTGAACTTGCGCCGGCTGCCCCGGCCGATCCACAGCGCGCTGCCCACGTAGCGGCGCACGAACGGCACGTGCCCGGTCAGCCAGCGCAGCACCGGGTTGCGCTCCAGGTCCGGCTCCTGGCCGGCGGCGCGCCACATCTTGATGCCGGTCAGGAGCAGGAAGGCGCCGAACAGGTAGAGGATCCAGTGGAACCTGGCCAGCAGCAGCGCCCCGGCGAAGATCAGGATCGCGCGCAGCACGATGGCGCCGACGATGCCGATCACCAGCGCGCGCTGGCGCTGCATCTCCGGCACCGCGAAATAGCCGAAGATCATCAGGAACACGAAGATGTTGTCGACCGCCAGCGCCTTCTCGACCAGGTAGCCGGTCAGGAACTCCATGCCGATGCGCTCGCCTTCCGCGGCGCCGAAGCGTTGGCCGGCCTCCCACCACAGCCAGGCGTTGAAGGCCAGGGCCAGCGCCACCCAGCCGATGCTCCACCAGGCGGCTTCCTTGAACGTGACCTTGTGCGGCCCGCCGTGGCGCATCAGCACCAGGTCGGCCACCAGCGCGGCGACTACGACCAGGCCGAAGACCAGCCAGAGGAAAGGGGTTCCGATCGTCTCCATGCAACGCTCCACGGGTGCGACCGGCGGAGGCGTCCATGCAGGGACGCATGGAAAGGGAGCGCGCTTCGCCGTTCGGCGAAGGTCTCACTCACAGGCCCTGGCCTGCCGCGGCGCCGGGGCCCTGCCTGTCGGCAGCCACCCGTCATGACGACGTCCGCGCGCGGAGTTACTCCCCTTCTTGGGCGACAATAGCGCATTCCCGTTACCCGCGCGTCAAGCCGAGCCCATGGCCGAACCCCTGCCCGTCGTCCGCCTCAAGAACGCCTGGAACTCCACCCACCCGTGGATCTTCCAGCGCCTGGTCGAGAAGCCGGCGCAGCGGCCCAAGCCGGGCAGCATCGTGGACGTGGAGGCGGTGGACGGCACCTGGATCGGCCGCGGCTTCTACAACGGCCACTCGCGGATCGCCCTGCGCATGCTGGAGCGCGACCCCGACGTGGCGGTGGACGCCGCCTGGTTCGTCCACAAGATCGGCGAGGCGATCCGCCTGCGCCGCGAGATCCTGCGCCTGGACGAGGTGTCGAACGCCTGGCGCGTGGTCCACAGCGAGGGCGACGGCATCAGCGGGCTGGTGGTGGACCGCTACGACGACCTGATCGTGGTCGAGTTCTTCAGCGCGGGTGCGTGGCGCCACCGCAGCATCATCTTCGACGCCCTGCGCGAGCACTTCCCCGGCTGCCGCTTCCACAGCTTCGCCGACGAGCACGTGCAGAAGCAGGAAAGCTTCGACTACAAGGACACCCAGGGCACCGAGCCCGCGGTGGTCACCGAACACGGCATCAAGTTCCGCGCCGACCCGGCCGGCGCGCACAAGACCGGCTTCTTCGCCGACCAGCGCGAGAACCGGCAGTGGCTCAGCCAGCACGTGGCGGGCAAGCGCGTGCTGGACCTGTGCTGCAACACCGGCGGCTTCGGCGTGTACGCGGCGGCGCGCGGCGCCAGCGAGGTGGTGGGCATCGACATCGATCCTGCGGTGATCGAGCTGGCCAGGCAGAACGCCTACCTGAACCACGTCAGGCCGCGCTTCGTGCAGGCCGACATCTTCCCGTGGCTGCGCGATGCCGCGGCGGCCGGTGACCGGTTCGACGTGGTGATCCTGGACCCGGCCAAGATGACCCGCGACCGCGAGCAGGTCATCAACGCGCTGAAGAAATACCTCGACATGAACAAGCTGGCGCTGGGCGTGGTCAAGCCGGGCGGGCTGTTCGCCACTTTCAGCTGCACCGGCCTGGTCAGCGAGGAGCAGTTCCTCGACATGCTGCGCCGCGCCGCGTTCTACGCCGGCCGCACTGTGCAGGTGCTCAAAGTGGCCGGCGCCGGCCCGGATCATCCGTGGCTGGCGCAGGTGCCGGAATCGCGCTACCTGAAGGCGGTGTTCTGCCGCGTGCTGGACTGACCTGGGCTCAGGCGGACGCGCCGTCGAAGTGGCGCACCGGCAGCGCGGCCAGGTCCAGCCCGTCCACGCAGCGCAGGTTGATCGCCGCCATCGCCTTGCCGTCGGGGGCGGTGCCCTCGCCGAACGGGTGGATCCCGCAGGTCGGGCAGAACCGGTGCGCGATCAGGTGCTTGTTGAACGTGTAGGTGGCCAGCGCGTCCGCGCCGGCGGTCACCCGCAGCGCCTCGCGCGGGGCGAACCAGAGCAGCGAGCCCTTGCGCCGGCAGATCGAGCAGTTGCAGTCCAGGGCGCCGTCGATCTCGCCCTCGACCTCGAAGCGGACCTGGCCGCAATGGCAGCTTCCGGTGTGGGTGGTCATCGGCCTTCCTCCTTGGGGACCGGGCGAGCATACCGCCGCGGCGGTCGCGGCGGATGAGACGACCGCCGCTACACTGCGCGGATGGAAACGAACACCGTGTTGCTGGTGCTGCTGCTGGTGGTGGCCCTGGCCGCCCTCGCCCTGCTGGTGGTCCTGCTGCTGCGCCGCCCGGACGATGCCCTGGGCGCGCTGCTGCGCGAGGAACAGCGCACCGGTCGCGGCGAGCTGCGCGCCCAGCTGGACGGCCTGGCGCTGCAGCAGGGCCAGCGCATCGACGGCTTCGGCGGCCAGCTGCAGGCGGTGGCCACCCGCACCGACCAGCGCCTGGACGAGTTCACCGCGCAGACCAACAAGCGGCTGGACGAACTGCGCCAGGCGCTGACCGAGGATGCGCGCCGCGGCCGCGGCGAAACCGCCGAGCAGCAGGCGCGCCACGCGCAGTCGATGGGCGAGCAGCTGCGCGAGCTGACCGCGCGTAACGAGCAGCGCATCGGCGAGATGCGCGCCACCCTGGAGCAGCAGCTCAAGGCGCTGCAGGCCGACAACGCGGCCAGGCTGGAGCAGATGCGCGCCACCGTGGACGAGAAGCTGCACGCCACCCTGGAGACCCGGCTGGGGCAGTCGTTCAAGCTGGTGTCCGAGCGGCTGGAGGCGGTCCAGCGCGGGCTGGGCGAGATGCAGTCGCTGGCGGCCGGCGTGGGCGACCTCAAGCGCGTGCTGACCAACGTCAAGGACCGCGGCGGCTGGGGCGAGGTGCAGCTGGAGGGGATCCTGGAGCAGGTGCTGACCACCGAGCAGTACGCGCGCGGCGTGCGCGTGCGCCCGGGCAGCGGCGAGGCGGTGGATTTCGCGGTGCGCCTGCCCGGCCGCGGCGACGACGACCTCCACGTCTGGCTGCCGATCGACGCCAAGTTCCCGCGCGAGGACTACGAACGCCTGCTGGACGCGCAGGAGCGCAGCGACGTGGACGCGGTGCGGACCGCCGGCGTCCAGCTGGAGCGCGCCATCCGGGTGCAGGCCAAGTCGATCAGCGAGAAGTACGTGGTGCCGCCGCACACCACCGACTTCGCGCTGATGTTCCTGCCCACCGAGGGGCTGTACGCCGAAACCATCCGCCGGCCCGGCCTGATCGACGCCCTGCAGCGCGAGCACCGCGTGGTGATCGCCGGCCCCACCACCTTCACCGCGCTGCTCAACAGCCTGCAGATGGGCTTCCGCACGCTGGCCATCGAGAAGCGCTCCAGCGAGGTGTGGCGCCTGCTGGGCGCGGTCAAGAGCGAGTTCGGCAAGTTCGCCACCGTGCTGGAGAAGGCACACGGCCAGCTCGACACCGTGCAGAACAGCCTGAAGCAGGCCGGCGTGCGCACGCGCCAGATCGAACGCAAGCTCAAGGGCGTGGAAACGCTGCCGGGCGGGGACGCGCAGCAGCTGCTGGGCGCGGAACCGGACGACGAATGACGCGCGCGACGCGCGCGTTCGCGAATTCACCTGACTGAGCCGTTCATCATCGCGAACGCCTGCGCAACGAATCCTTGATCCCGCCGCGACACGCGCGGGCGCATCGTGGGTCTGTCCCGGGACATGAGGTCCAGGGCCCACCCCACATCAAGGAGCACCACATGAGCGACATCAAGAAGGATCACAGCATCGGTGAAGGCACGGGCGCGGTCGCGGGCGCCGTCACGGGCGCGGCGGTGGGCTCGGTCGCCGGTCCGGTCGGCACCGTGGTCGGCGCGATCGCCGGCGGCGCGCTGGGCGCCAAGGGCGGCGGCGCGATCGCCGAGGCCGTCAACCCGACCGAATACACCACCCACTTCGAGAAGACCTACGCCTCCGCCCCGTACTACGTGAGCGGCAGCCAGTGGAAGGACTACGAGCCGGCCTACAAGTACGGCTACGACACCTACGGCCAGTACCGCGGCCAGCGCTTCGAGCAGGTCGAGGGCGACCTGGAGCGCAACTGGAACCAGGCCAAGGGCGAGTCGCGCCTGGCGTGGAACGAGGCCAAGGGCGCGGTGCGCGACGGCTGGCACTACGTCGAGCGCGCGATGCCGGGCGACGCCGACCGCGACGGCCGCTGAGCCGCAACCGCCCGCAAGGACGCGGGCACCGGTGAACGGCTCGCGGATTCTTTCCTCACGGGACTGACGCCGCGAACCGTCCGCCACCCGGGCGATTCCCCCACGTCGCCAGAAGGCCGCCTCCGGGCGGCCTTCTTCTTTAGCGCGCGTCTCGGCCCCTGCGATGCCGCTCCGGCACAATGCGGCGACCGATGAGCGCCGCCCCCGACTTCCGCCTCTACCACTCCAATGCGCTGGACGTGCTGGCGGAACTGCTGGCCAGCGAATTGCGCAAGCCCGCGCCCGGCCAGCCGCTGCTGGCGCCGGACACGGTGCTGATCCCGCAGGTGGCGATGCGCCGCTGGCTGCAGGCCACCCTGGCGCGGGCGCACGGCATCGCCGCCAACCTCGAATTCCTGACCCCCGGCGAGTTCGTCGCCCGCGCCCTGGACGCCAACCTCGGCCGCAGCAACGACGACCTGGATGCCGCCACCCTGCACTGGCGCCTGTACTCGGCGCTCACCGATCCCGCGCTGCTGGCGCGCCCGGCGCTGGCGCCGCTGGCCGCGCACGTGGCCGGCGACGATCCGCTGAAGGCGTGGACGCTGGCCGGCGAGCTGGCCGCGACCTTCGAGAAATACCAGGCCTGGCGCCGCGACTGGCTGCTGCGCTGGGAGGACGGCGCCGACCCCGACGACCCGCAGGCGATCCTGTGGCGCGCGGTCGCGGCCGGCCGCCGCCACCGCGCCCGCCGCCTGCAGGACTACCTGGCGCGCTTCGCCGACGGCGACGCGCTGCCGGCGGGCCTGCCGCCGCGGCTGTTCGCCTTCGCCACCCTCAACGTCTCGCCGGACGTGCTGCGCGTGCTG
>CAMLJA010000007.1 GCA_946480065.1 uncultured Thermomonas sp.
GGTGGGGGGGGGGGGGGGGCGGGGCCCGGCCCCCCCGGGGGGGGTGGGGCGGGGGGGGGGGGGGCGGGGGGGGGGGGGTTTCCAGCGCCGCCGACGGCCCCCATCATCGAAGGCATGCCGGCTTGGTGCCGGCGGGAGCCGAAGATGGAAGCCACCACCAACGTACAGACCCTGTCCCCGAGCCAGAGCGAGCGCCTGTGGGCGGCTGGCGCGCATGCCGGCGCGCTGCTGGCGGCGCTGCTCACCAGCTGGGTGGCGGGCGTGGCCGGCGCGCTGGCCGCGCTGGGGATCTGGATGCTCGTCCGCGACCGCCACCCGTTCGCCGCGTCCCATGCCAAGGAGGCGCTCAACTTCAACCTCAGCATGCTGGTCTACGCCTGCGCGGCGATCCTGCTGGGGCTGCTGCTGGTGGGCGCCACCGTGCTCACCCTCGGCCTGGGGCTGCTGGTCACCGCGCCCGCGGGGCTGCTGCTGGTCCTGGTCTACGCCGCCATCGCGGTGGCGTGGTTCGTGTGCAGCCTGGTCGCCGCCTTCAAGGCCTACGACGGGCAGCCGTACCGCTACCCGATCACGATCCGCCTGTTCCGCTGACGTCGCCGCGGCACCGGGCCGGCGCTTCTCCGGTCCGGTGCCGGTCGGCGCCGTCGCGTCAGCGGTCGCGTTCGACCGCCAGCCGCGCCAGCGCGGCCAGCGCGTCTGTGTCCACCGCCAGTTCCGCCAGCGCGGCGCGCATGCTGGCGGACAGCGCGGCTAGGCGCGCGCGGCTGGCCTCGACGCCCAGCAGGGCCGGGAACGTGGCCTTGTCCTGCGCCGCGTCCTTGCCCGCGGTCTTGCCCAGGGTGGCGGCATCGCCCTCGACGTCCAGCAGGTCGTCGCGGATCTGGAACGCCAGCCCCAGCGCCCCGGCATAGCGGTCCAGCGCGTCGCGCGCGGCGGCGTCCGCACCCGCGGCGATCGCGCCGAGGCGGACCGCCGCCCGCAGCAGCGCGCCGGTCTTCAGCGCATGCAGGCGCTCGATGTACTGCAGCGAGACGCGCGGGTCCCGTGGGCCGGTGCCGCCGGCGGGCGGCTTGCTGGACCCCGCGGGCGCCGGATGCGGCCGCGGCGGCGTGGCGTCGATGTCCAGCGCCTGGCCGCCGCACATCCCGGCCACGCCGGCGGCGCCGGCCAGTTCGGCCAGCATCGCCACCCGGCGCTCGGGCAGCTGCGGCGCGGCGGCCAGCACCTGGAACGCCAGCGCCTGCAGGGCGTCGCCGGCCAGGATCGCGGTGGCCTCGTCGAACGCCACGTGCACGGTGGGGCGCCCGCGGCGGAGGGCGTCGTCGTCCATCGCCGGGAGGTCGTCGTGGACCAGCGAATAGCAGTGCACCAGCTCCACCGCGACCGCGGCGGCATCCAGCGCGGCCTCGCCGGCGCCGAACGCGGTGCCGGTGGCGTAGGCCAGCAGCGGGCGCATGCGCTTGCCGCCCGCCAGCACGCCGTGGCGCATGGCCGCGTGCAGCCGCGCCGGCTCGGCGCCGGTGGCGGGCAGGGCGGCTTCCAGGGCGGCCTCGACGCGGTCGCGCCAAGCCGCGAAACGGGCCTCAGGCATCGTCGGCGTCGAACGGCCGGGCCTGCTCGGGCTGGGCGGGATCGGCCAGCAGGCGGATCCGCAGCTCGGCCTGTTCCAGCGCGCCCTGGCAGCGGCGATACAGGCCGACGCCGCGCTCGTACGCGGCCAGGGACTCCTCCAGCGTCATTTCGCCCGCTTCCATCCGGCCGACCAGGTCTTCCAGCGCCTGCATCGACTGCTCGAAATCGGCGACGGCGGACGTGTCGGGGGCGGGTTTCCTTGCCATGCGCGCAGTCTACCAAGCCCGGCGCGGCAATCCGCGCGGGGCGGCGATCCACGCAAGGCGCGCGCCGCGCGCCTGCAGCCAGTCGTGCAGCCGCGCCGAGAGGATGGCGTCGCCCGCGGCCAGCAGCGCCTCGCCGTCGGACAGCAGCGGCATCCGCCGGCGCTGCCAGGGCGGCACGCCGGCGTCCTGCAGCGCGTGCTTGAGCGCGTGCGAATGGCGGCGACCGGGCAGCACGATCCGCTCCCCGCCGCGGCGGGCGTGCACCCGCAGCGGGGCGTCGAAGCCGGGCGCGCCGTCCAGGCGCAGCGCATCGCCGCCGGGCAGCGCCAGCGGCGCGCGGCCGTCCCAGGTGCAGGACCAGTCCGCCGGCAGCGCCGCCGGGACCGGCCCGCCGTGCAGCAGGCCGCGCCAGCGCTGCAGGCGGGCGCCGGCCCAGTCGTAGCGCGCGCCGGCGTCGCCGGGCGCGGCCAGCAGTTCGGCCGCGATCCGCGCCGGCGCCGCGCCGGGCAGCGGCGGCAGGCCCAGTTCCGCGACCCAGCGCCGCAGCACCCGGGCGCGCCGTGGCGCCGGCAGCGCCAGCAGGCCCGGGACGTCCAGGGTGTCGGCATCGCGCCGCACCGCCTCCAGCGCGGCGGCGTCGCCCGCGGCCAGCAGTTCGGCGGCTTCCGCGCACAGCGCGGCGCTGCGGGCCAGCGCATCCGCGGCGTGCGGCCAGCGCTGGCGCAGCAGCGGCAGCGCCGCATGGCGCAGGAAGTTGCGGTCGGGGTCGGTGCCGGCGTTGCCCGGGTCCTCGATCCAGCGCAGGCCATGGGCGCGGGCGTAGGCCAGCAGCGCGGCGCGCGGCGCGTCCAGCAGCGGCCGCCACAGCAGGCCGCGGGCGAACGCGCGCTCGCGCCGCATCGACGCCAGCCCATCCACGCCGGCGCCGCGCAGCGCGCGCAGCAGCAGGGTTTCGGCCTGGTCGTCGCGGTGGTGGGCCAGCGCGAGCACTTCGCCCTCGCCCAGCGCCGCGGCGAAGGCGCCGTGGCGGGCCTCGCGCGCGGCGCCTTCCGGGCCCAGGCCGGCGTCGCGGTCCACCCGGACGCGCACCGCCTCCAGCGGCACCCGCAGCCCCTCGCACACCGCGCGGCAGTGCGCGGCCCAGGCGTCCCCGTCGGGGTGCAGGCCGTGGTGCACGTGCAGCGCGCGCAGGCCGGACGCGCGGATCCGCGGGTCCGCCGCCAGCAGGTGCAGCAGCACCCCTGAATCGAGCCCGCCGCTGTAGCCCAGCAGGACCGGCCGTCCGTCCGCGCGCGCCACCGCCCGGGCCAGCGCGGCGGTCACCGGCTCAGGACGCGGTGTCGTAGGCGCCGTAGCCGCGCAGGCGGCGGTAGCGGCGTTCCAGCAACTCGTCCACCGGCACGTCGTCCAGCGCGTCCAGTTCGTTGAGCAGGACCGCCTTCAGCCGCTTGGCCATCTGCACCGGGTTGCGGTGGGCGCCGCCGGTGGGCTCGCGCACCACCTTGTCGACCAGGCCGAGCTTCAGCAGCCGGTCGGCGGTGATGCCCATCTGTTCGGCAGCGTCCTTGGCCTTGGCGGCGTCGCGCCAGAGGATCGAGGCGCAGCCTTCCGGCGTGATGACCGAATAGGTGCTGTATTCCAGCATCAGGGTGCGGTCGCCCACGCCGATCGCCAGCGCGCCGCCGCTGCCGCCCTCGCCGATCACGGTGCACACGATCGGCACCCGCAGCTCGGCCATCTCCAGCAGGTTGCGGGCGATCGCCTCGGACTGGCCGCGCTCCTCGGCGTCGATGCCCGGCCAGGCGCCGGCGGTGTCGATGAAGGTCAGCACCGGCAGGCCGAAGCGCTCGGCCAGCTTCATCAGCCGCAGCGCCTTGCGGTAGCCCTCCGGCTTGGGCATGCCGAAGTTGCGGCGGACCTTGGCCTTGGTGTCGCGGCCCTTCTCGTGGCCGATCACCATCACCGCGCGGCCGTCGATGCGGGCCAGCCCGCCGACGATCGCGTTGTCGTCGGCGAACGCGCGGTCGCCGGCCAGCTCCTGGAACTCGTCGCAGATCACCCGCAGGTAGTCCAGGGTGTACGGCCGCGCCGGGTGCCGCGCCAGCTGTGAGACCTGCCACGGCGTCAGATCGCGGAAAATGGCGGCGGTGCGCTTGCGCAGCTTCTCCTGCAGCGCGTGCACCTCGGCGTCGATGTTGACCGCGGGGGCGCTGCTGGCGTGCCGCAGTTCCTGGATCTTGGCTTCCAGGTCGGCGATGGGCTGCTCGAAGTCGAGGTAGTTCGGGTTCATCCGGCGCAGTTTACCCCGGCGCGGCCACCGTACCGAGCCGTAGGCGGGCTCAGGAGGCCCAGGGCCGGGCCAGCTGCACGCTGACCGCAGCGACGCCCGGCAGGCTGCGCAGCAGGTCGGGCAGGCCGGCCTCCATCCGCAGGCCGCGGCCGCCGTTGATCGCCAGTCGCCCCACGCCGGCCGCGGTGGTGGCCTCGATCAGCACCGGGACGTCGCCCGGGTGCGCCTGCAGCACGCGTTCGAACTGCTCCAGCGCGCCCGGCGCGCGCAGGTCCAGCCGCACCGACAGCCGCTGCGCCTGGCGGCTGCTCAGCTGCAGGTAGTCCCAGGCCCGCTTTGCCCGCAGCGCGAAGCCGCCGCTGAACTCGTCCTCGCGCAGGCCGCCCTCGACCACCAGCAGGCGGTCCCGGGTCAGCAGCGGCGCGAATTCCTGCCACTGCTCGCCGAAGAACGCGCATTCGATCCGGCCGCGCCCGTCCTCCAGCTGCACGAAGGCCTGGCTGTCGCCGCGCTTGCGCAGCCCCACCACCTGGCCGGCGACCACCGCGGTCATCTCCGGCCGCCAGCCGCTGCGGGCGTCCTGCGGCCGGCCCTCCCAGAGCGCGTCCAGCGAGGCCAGGTCGTGGCCCACCAGCTTGCGCAGCTCCTCGCGGTAGGGGTCCATCGGGTGGCCGCTGAGGTAATGGCCCAGGGTGTCGCGCTCGCCCTGCAACTTCTGCGCCAGCGGCCATTCCTCGCAGGTGGGCAGGACGACGTGGATGTCGGGCGCGCCCGCGGCATTGCCGAACATGTCCACCATCCCGGCGTCGCGGTTGCGCGCGATCTGCTCGGTGGCCTTCAGCGCCTCCGGCAGCTGCAGCATCAGCGAGGCGCGGTTGGGCGCCAGCGCGTCCAGCGCGCCGGCGTGCACCAGCGCCTCCAGGGTGCGCCGGTTCAGGCCCGCGGCCTGCACCCGCTTGCAGAAGTCCAGCAGGTCGGTGAACGGGCCGCCGGCCTCGCGCGCCGCCACGATCGCCTCGCACACCCCGCGGCCCACGCCCTTCACCGCGCCGATGCCGTAGCGGATCGTCGCCGGATCGGTGGCCTCGAACATGTAGGCCGAGGCGTTGACGTCCGGCGGCAGCACGGCCAGGCCCATGGTGCGCGCCTCGTCCAGGAAGCCCACCACCTTGTCGGTGTTGTCCATGTCCGAGGACAGCACCGCGGCCATGAACTCGGCCGGGTAGTGCACCTTCAGCCACGCGGTCTGGTAGGCCACCAGCGCGTAGGCCGCCGAGTGCGACTTGTTGAAGCCGTACTCGGCGAACTTCTCCATCAGGTCGAAGATCTGCGTCGCGGTGCGCGGATCGACCCCGCGTTCGGCGCACCCGGCCTCGAACTTGGCGCGCTCCTTCGCCATCTCCTCGGGCTTCTTCTTGCCCATCGCGCGGCGCAGCAGGTCGGCGCCGCCCAGCGAGTAGCCGGCCAGCACCTGGGCGATCTGCATCACCTGTTCCTGGTACACGATCACGCCGTAGGTCGGCGCCAGCACCGGTTCCAGCGCCGGGTGCGGGTAGCTCACCTCCGCCACGCCGTGCTTGCGGTCCACCCATTCGCGGTCCATCCCGCTGCCCAGCGGGCCGGGACGGAACAGCGCGGCCAGCGCGATGATGTCCTCGAAGGTGTCCGGCCGGGCGCGCTTGAGCAGCTCGCGCATGCCGCGCGATTCGAACTGGAACACCGCCACGGTGTCGCCGCGCGCGAACAGCCCGTAGGCGGCGCGGTCGTCCAGCGGCAGGGTGGTGATGTCCAGCGGCGGCTCGCCGGCGGCGGCGCGCCGCGCGTTGATCGCCTTCACCGCCCAGTCGATGATGGTCAGCGTGCGCAGGCCGAGGAAGTCGAACTTCACCAGGCCGATGGACTCGACGTCGTCCTTGTCGAACTGCGTCACCGGGTTGCGGCCGCGGCCGTGGCCGTCGTGTTCGGCGAACAGCGGGCAGAAGTCGGACAGCGGGCTGGGCGCGATCACCACGCCGCCGGCGTGCTTGCCGGCGTTGCGGGTGAGGTCCTCCAGCTGCATCGCCAGGTCGACCAGGTCGCGCACCTCGTCCTCGGCCTGGTAGCGCTGGCGGAACTCGGCGACCACGCGGTCCGGCTCCTTCTGCGCGCGCTTGCCGACTCCGATGGCGTCCTCCAGCGTCATCGGGTCGGCGGGCTGCAGCGGGATCAGCTTGGCCAGGCCGTCGACGAAGCCGTAGGGGTGGCCCAGCACGCGGCCGGCGTCGCGCAGCACCGCCTTCGCCGCCATCGTGCCGTAGGTGATGATCTGGCTGACGCGGTCGCGGCCGTACCTGCGCGCCACGTAGTCGATCACCTCGTCGCGGCGGTCCATGCAGAAGTCGATGTCGAAGTCCGGCATCGACACGCGTTCCGGGTTGAGGAAGCGCTCGAACAGCAGGTCGTAGGGCAGCGGGTCGAGGTCGGTGATGCCCAGCGCCCAGGCCACCAGGGAGCCGGCTCCGGAGCCGCGGCCGGGGCCCACCGGGATGCCCTGCTGCTTGGCCCAGTTGATGAAGTCGGCCACGATCAGGAAGTAGCCGGGGAAACCCATCTTGACGATGACGTCGAGCTCGGTCTCCAGCCGCGCCTCGTAGTCGGCGCGGCTCCGGCCGGGCGCCAGCGGCGCCTTTTCCAGCCGCCGGGCCAGGCCTTCGCGGGCCTGGCCGCGGATCCAGCTGTCCAGGGTCTCGTCGTCGGGCACCGGGAACGCGGGCAGGTAGTAGGTGCCCAGCCGCAGCTCCAGGTTGCAGCGGGTGGCCAGCGCCACCGCGTTGTCCAGCGCGTCGGGGACGTCGGCGAACAGCGCGGCCATCTCCGCGGCCGGCTTCAGGTATTGCTGGTCGCTGTAGTCGTGCGGCCGGCGCGCGTCGTCCAGCACCCGTCCGCTGGCGATGCAGACGCGGGCCTCGTGCGCCTCGAAGCCGTCGGCGTCGAGGAAGCGCACGTCGTTGCTGGCCACCACCGGGATGCCGCGGCGCGCCGACAGGTCCAGCGCGAAGGCGTTGAAGGCCTCCTCGCCGGGCCGGCCGGTGCGCACCAGCTCCAGGTGCAGGCGTTCGCCGAAGCGCGCCTGCAGGTCGGCCAGCGCCTGCTCGGCCAGGTCGTGGCGGCCGGAGGCGAACAGTTGGCCCGGCCCGGACTGCGGGCCGGCCAGCGCGAACAGGCCGGCGTTGTCCTGCAGCCAGGGCGGGCGCACCACCACGCCGTCCACGCGGTGGCCTTCCAGCCAGGCGCGGGTGAGCAGCTGCGACAGGCTGAGGTAGCCCGACTGGTCGCGGCACAGCACGGTCAGGCGGCTGGGGGCGGCGGTGCCCTCGGCCACCAGCAGGTCCGCCCCGGCCAGCGGCTTGATTCCGGCCTTTTCCGCCTGCTTGTAGAACTTGACCAGTGCGAACAGGTTGTTCTGGTCGGTCACCGCCACCGCGGGCAGCCCGCGCGCGGCGCAGGCGGCGACCAGTTCCGGGATGCGGATGGTGGAGTCGGCCAGCGAGTATTCGCTGTGCAGGTGCAGGTGGACGAAGCGCTCGGTCATGGGCGGCGCCGGCGGGCGTCCCGCGCGCGCGCCACCTCGGCCGGCCGCGGAGGGCCGGGCCGGTGGGCTGCGGATCGGGAGGGCTGCGCCATGGACGGCAACGGCGGTGAGCGGTGGACCCGCAGGTTAGGCCGGGGCGCCGGCGCGGACAAGGCTTGACAGGCGCTCAGCCCACCCGGAACGGCCGCTGCGGGTGCCCGCCTTCGGCGTAGCGGCTGGCGTGGACCCGCGCCTGGTGCTGGAACAGCGCCAGCGCCTCCAGGCGGTCGCGGATCCAGGCCTCGCGCCGGGCGGCGCCGTCGCCCGGCGGGCGCGCGGCGGCGCGGTAGTCGCAGAAGTCCTGGTAATCCTCGGCCTCGGTCGCCAGCACCGGCCACGCCAGCTCCAGCAGCAGCACGTCGTCCAGCAGGCCCAGCAGCGGGATCGCGTCCGGGATCAGGTCCGCGCCCTGGTCCAGGTACGCCAGCAGGGTGCGGACGCGGCCGCAGACCGCGTCGCGGCGGTCCCAGTCGGGGTCGGCGAGCATCGCCCGCAGCGCCTCCATGCGCGCCAGCCGCACGTCCAGCACCGCGCGCGCGTCGGCGGAGGGCAGGTCCAGCAGCCAGCGGCCCAGGGTCGCCATGCGGTCGGCGTCGACCCGCGGCGCCTGCGGATGGATCCGGTGCAGCACGGCGTCGAAGTGCGCCACGGCGCGCGGGTCCAGCGGCCAGTGGCCGACGCGGCCGCGCGCCGCGCCCGCGGGGCGCGCGGGCCAGGGCAGCGGGCGATCGGGGGAAGGGGAAGCGGCGGGCAGGAACATGGTCCACCTCGCGGTGCCGACCCGGGTGGCGCTGCGTGCGGGGGTCGGCCGGCGCCGCACGCGGCCGCATCGTGGGGGATGCGCGCGCAGTGTCCCGCGCGCGCATCCCGCTGTCATGTGCTGGAAGCCGGGTGCAGGACGTCACCCCACAGGCCGGGCTGGCACGGACGATGCAGGGCGTCGCGCACCGGCGCGAAGCTGCGGCGGTGCTGCGGGCACGGGCCGTGCGTGCGCAGCGCCTCGAGGTGCGCCGCGCAGGCATAGCCCTTGTGGCGGTCGAAGCCGTATGCCGGGTAGGCCGCGTGCAGTTCGCGCATGCGCGCGTCGCGCGCGACCTTGGCCAGGATCGAGGCCGCCATGATGGCGCGGTCGCGGGCATCGCCGCCCACCCAGGCCTCGGCCGGGCAGGGCAGGTCCCTGGGCAGGTGGTTGCCGTCGATGCGCGCGCAGTCCGCCACGTGGGCGACGCCGAGCAGCGCCTCGCGCATGCCGTGCATGGTCGCCTGGAAGATGTTGCGGCGGTCGACCTCGTCGGCCTCGACGAACACGATGCGCCAGGCCAGCGCGCGCTCGACGATGCGCGGGTACAGGCGCTCGCGCGTGGCCGGGGCCAGCGCCTTGGAATCGTCCAGCCCGTTCACCGGGGTGCGGCCCGGCGCGAACACCACCGCGGCCACCACCACCGGGCCCGCCAGCGGTCCGCGCCCGGCCTCGTCGATCCCGGCGATGCGCAGGGTCATGGCCGCGCCGCCAGTTCCGCCACCGCATCGGCCGCGCGCGCCGAGGCGTCGCGCCGCAGCGTCCGGTGGATGGCGAGGAAGCGCGGCTGCAGCGCGGCGACCGCGGCGGGGTCGCGGAACCAGCGCAGCAGCGCGGCGTGCAGGTTGGCCGGCGTGCAGTCCTCCTGCAGCAGTTCCGGCACCAGCGCCTCGCCGGCGAGCACGTTGGGCAGGCTGACGTGCGCGGACTTGAGCAGGCCCAGCAGCCGCACGATGCGGTAGGTCAGCGGGGCGATGCGGTGGCCCACCACCATCGGCCGCTTGCACAGCATGGCCTCCAGCGCGGCGGTGCCGGAGGCCAGCAGCACGGCGTCGCTGGCGACCATGATCCGCTGCGCCTGGCCGTCGACGACGCGGAACGCCGGTGCATGCCCGAGGATTTCATCGATGGCGGCGCGGCACTGCGCATTCGCCGCAGGCACCAGCACGCGCAGGCCGGGGACATCCGCGGCAAGGCGACGCGCGGCTTCGGCGAAATCGGGCAGCATGCGGCGGATCTCGCCCAGCCGGCTGCCGGGCAGCAGCGCGAGGATCGGTGCTTCGCCGCGTTCGCCGAGCGCGGCGCGCGCGGCGGCGCGGTCGGGCTGCAGCGGGATCGCATCGGCCAGCGGGTGGCCGATGAACGCGGCATCCACGCCGTGCCTGGCGTAGATCGGCGGCTCCATCGGGAACAGGCAGAGCACGCGGTCGGCGCTCTCGCCGATCTTCGCCGCGCGGCGTTCGCGCCAGGCCCAGACCGAAGGGCTGACGTCGTGGACGGTGCGCACGCCGCGCTGCTTGAGCCAGCGCTCGACGCCGAGGTTGAAGTCCGGCGCATCGATGCCGACGAACACGTCGGGCTTCCAGTCCAGCACGTGCTGGCGGAACGCCTTGCGCAACTTCAGCAGGCGCGGCAGGTGCGCCAGCACTTCGGCCAGGCCCATGACCGCCAGTTCGCCGGCGTCGTGCCAGGTGTCCACGCCGGCGGCGCGCATGGCGTCGCCGCCGATGCCGGCGAACTGCGCGTCGGGGAAGCGCTCGCGCAGCGCGTCGACCAGGCCGGCGCCGAGCTGGTCGCCGGAGGTTTCGCCGGCGCACAGGGCGATGCGGATCGTCATGCGGCTTCTCGCCTCTCGATCGGGTCGCGGCCGGGGCGGGGGCGTGCTCCAACAAAGCGAATGACGTGGAGCGACTTGGAGTGCGCCCCCGCCTCGGCCGCGACGAAGCCGATCGGATTCACCGCAGCAGCGGCCGCTCGCCGGCGTCGATGAAGTCCAGGAAGGCGCGGACGTCCTCGCTGGTGGCGGCGATCTCGGCGATCTCGGCCTTGGCCTCCTCCAGCTTCGCCTCGCCCATGTACAGCGCGCGGTAGGCGCGCTTGATCGCGGCCACCCGGCCGGCGTCGAAGCCGCGCCGCTTGAGGCCTTCGGCGTTGATGCCGCGCGGGCGCGCGTATTTTTCCTGCGCCACCATCAGGTAGGGCGGCACGTCGCCGTTGACGAACGCGCCCATGCCGATGAACGCGTGGTCGCCGATCCGGCAGAACTGGTGCACCCCGGCGAAGCCGCTCAGGATCACGTGGTTGCCGATCGACACGTGCCCGGCCAGGGTGGCGTTGTTGGAGAACACGCAGTCGCTGCCGACCACGCAGTCGTGGGCGACGTGGCAGTAGGCCAGGATCCAGTTGCGGTCGCCGATGCGGGTGGCGCCGCCGCCCTCGCCGGTGCCGCGGTTGATGGTGACGAACTCGCGCACCACGTTGCCGTCGCCGATCACCAGCTCCACGCGTTCGCCGCGGTACTTCTTGTCCTGCGGCGCGCCGCCGATCGCGGCGTGGCCGTGGAAGACGTTGCCGCAGCCGATCCGGGTGGGACCCTCGATGGTGCAGTGCGGGCCGATCCGGGTGTCGTCGCCGACCACCACCTCCGCGCCGACCACCGCGTAGGCGCCGACCTGCACGCCCGCGCCCAGCACGGCCGACGGGTCGACCACCGCGGTGGGGTGGACGCGCGGGGCGGAAGCGCCGCTCATCGCGTCAGCCCCGCGCCGCCGCGCACAGGATCTCGGCGCAGGCGGCCTGCTCGCCGTCGACCCGCGCGATGCCCACGTACTGCGCCATGTTGCGGATCCGGCGGCGCAGCTCGACTTCCAGTTCCAGGCGGTCGCCCGGCACCACCATGCGGCTGAAGCGGGCGTTGTCGACCTTCACCAGGTAGAAGGTGTCGTTGCCGATCTCGGCCGGGTCGCGCGAGAGCTGGGTGAGCAGGCCGCCGGCCTGGGCCAGCGCCTCCACCACCAGCACGCCCGGCATCACCGGGTGCCCCGGGAAGTGGCCGGTGAAGAAGGGCTCGTTGCAGGTCACGTTCTTGTAGGCCAGCACGCGCCTGTCCTTCTCGAACTCCAGCACGCGGTCGACCAGCAGGAACGGGTAGCGGTGCGGCAGCAGGCGCTCGATCTCGGCGGTGGTCACCGGCAGGGTCACGCCGTGGGTGGGGTCGGTCATGCGGGGTCCTTGTCGCCGCCGCGGGCGCGGCGGGCGATCTCGTCGAGTTGCTTGAAGCGCGCGGCGCTCCGGCGCCAGCTGCGATTGTCCATCAACGGGGTGCCGGAGGAGTACTCGCCCGGCTCGCGGATGGAGTGGGTCACCAGCGACATCGCGGTGATCACGGCGCGGTCGCATACCTCCAGGTGGCCGAGGATGCCGGCCCCGCCGCCGACCAGGCAGTGGCGCCCGATCGTGGCGCTGCCGGCCACCGCCGAGCACCCGGCCATCGCGGTATGCGCGCCGATGCGCACGTTGTGGCCGACCTGGATCTGGTTGTCCAGGCGCACGTCCTCCTCCAGCACGGTGTCGCCCAGCGCGCCGCGGTCGATCGTGGTGTTGGCGCCGATCTCGCAGTCGTCGCCGATGACCACGCCGCCAAGCTGCGGCACCTTGGTCCAGCGGCCGTGGTCCATCGCGATGCCGAAGCCGTCCGCGCCCAGCACCGCGCCGGGGTGCACCAGCACCCGCCTGCCCAGCCGGACCCGCGTCACCAGGGTCACCCGCGCGACCAGTTCGGCGTCCTCGCCCACCTCGCAGTCCTCGCCGACCACGCAGCCGGGCCCGATCCGCGCGCCCGCCGCGATCCGGCTGCGGGCACCGATCGAGGCGTGCGGGCCCACCTGCGCGCCGGGGTCGACATGGGCCTCGGGATCGACCACCGCGCTCGGGTGCACGCCCGGGGCGAACGCCGGCCTGCGCTCGAACAGCGCGGCGATGCGCGCGAACGCGGCGTAGGGGTCGCGCGCGACCAGCACGCTGCCCTCGCGCGCCGCGGCGTCCTGCTCGCGCAGCACCACCACCCCGGCGGCCGTGGCGGCCAGCTGGGCGCGGTAGCGCGGGTTGGCGAGGAAGGCCAGCTGGGCCGGGGTGGCGTCGGCCAGGGTGCCCACGCCCTCCACCCTGCGGTCGCCGCCGCGAAGTTCCAGCCCGAAGCGCTCGGCGAGCGCGGAGGCGGCGAAGGCCGGGGAGGTCATGCGGCCACCCGCGGCGTCAGAGCTGTCCGCCGAAGGAGAACTGGAGGCGCTCGACCTGGTCCCCGTCCTGCCTGCGCAGCGGGATGGCGTAACTGATCGACAGCGGCCCCATCGGCGAGCGCCACAGCAGCGAGATGCCGGTCGAGGCGCGCAGCTCCGACGCGCTGAAGTTGTCCCAGCCGTCGTAGACGCTGCCGAAGTCCAGGAACGCCGAGACCCGCGCGGCCGGGCTGTCGAACAGCTTCGGGAAGATCGCCTCCACCGAGCCGGCCACCAGCATCGAGCCGCCGAGCGGCTGCCGGTAACCCAGCGGCGAGGTGTACACCGGCCCCAGGGTGTTGTCGACGAAGCCGCGCACCTTGCCGATCGAGGAGATGCCGCCGGCGTAGAAGTTCTCGAAGAACGGCAGCCCGGTGGCGGTCACCGTCTTGTCGTAGTCCGGCGAGGTCGGCAGGCAGGGGTCGCTGGGCGCGGGCGGCGGCGGGGGGTTCGGATTGCCGGTGGTGGGCGGGGTCGGCGCGGTGTAGCACAGGTTGCGGGTGAAGTCCGGGCCGTAGGAATCGCCGTAGCCCAGGTTCATGGCGGTGCGGATCACCAGCGCGCGGCTCAGCGGCCAGTACTTGCCGATGTCGTACTGGAGCTTGTAGTACTCCACGGTCGAGCCGGGCAGGGCGACCTCGGCGGTCACGTTCTGGGTCATGCCGACCACCGGCATGAAGTAGTCGTTGCGGGTGTCGCGGCCCCAGCCCACCTGGGCCCGCCAGGCGTGGAACGTGCGGTTGCCGACCGCGTTCACGTAGTCGACCAGCGGCGGGGGGGTGGCGCCCGGGAACGCGAGGATCTCGTTGGTGTCCACGCCGGCCATCAGCGACACCGCGTCGTTCTCGCTCAGCGGGATGGAGGTGAACACCTGGGCCGCGCCGCTGTTGGTGGAGTACTGCGCGACGTTGAAGTTGGAATAGTCGAACTCCCGCCACCACAGGTTGTAGCCCAGGGAGATGCCGCTGTCGGTGAAGTACGGATTGACGAAAGTGAAGTCGTAGCGCTTCTGGTAGGTGCTGCGGTTCAGCGCGATCGACACCCGGTTGCCGGTGCCGAGGAAGTTGTTCTCCGACAGCTGCAGCGAGAGGTTCACGCCGGACAGCTGCGAGAAGCCGATGCCGGCCGAGATGCTGCCCGAGGTGGTCTCCTTGACGGTGTAGACCACGTCGACCTGGTCGTCGCTGCCCGGCACCGGCTTGTTCTCGACGCTGACCTCCTCGAAGTAGCCCAGGCGCTGCAGGCGCACCTTGCCGCGGTCGATCGCGGCCTGGGAATACCAGCTGCCCTCGAACTGGCGCATCTCGCGCCGCAGGACCACGTCCGCGGTGCGGGTGTTGCCCGCGAACACCACGCGCCGCACGTTGACGCGCGGGCCCGGCTGCACCTGGAAGTCGATGGCCACGGTGCGCTTGTCGCGGTCCAGCGTGGGCGCCGGGTTGACCCGCGCGTAGGCGTAGCCGATGTTGGCCAGCTTGTTGGTGATGGTCTCGGTCACCACCTCCAGCACGTTCCGCGAGAAGGTGCTGCCGGGCTTGATGTAGGAGACGACCTTCTCGATCTCCTCCTTGGGGAGGATGGTGTCGCCGGACACGCTGGTGGACGAGATGCTGTAGACCTCGCCCTCGGTGACGCTGGCCGTGAGGAACATGTCCTTCTTGTCGGCGCTGATCGCGACCTGGGTCGAATCCAGGCTGAAATCGATGTAGCCCCGGTCCAGGTACCAGGCGCTGAGCTTCTCGATGTCGCCCGAGAGCTTCTCGCGCGAATACTGGTCGTCCCGCTTGTACCAGCTGAGCCAGCTGCTGGGGTGCGACTCCCAGGCCTTGGTGATGTCCTCGTCGGGGAACGTCTCGTTGCCGATCAGGTTGATGTGGCGGATCTTGGCCGCCTTGCCTTCCTTCACGGTGACGGTGATGTTGACGCGGTTGCGGTCCAGGCGCTCCACCGTGGGGGTGATCTGGACCGCGTACTTGCCGCGGTTGTTGTACTGGCGGGTCAGCTCCTGGGTGACGCGGTCCAGGTTGAGGCGGTTGAACGTCTCGCCCTCGGCCAGCCCGATGTCCTTCAGCCCCTTGAGCAGGTCCTCGCTCTTGATGTCCTTGTTGCCCACCAGGGTCAGCTTGTTGATCGCCGGGCGTTCGACCACCGTCACCACCAGCACGCCGCCCTGGTGGTCCAGCTTCACGTCCTCGAAGAACCCGGTCTTGTAGAGGGCGCGCAGCGCCTCGGCCGCCTTCGCCTCGTCGAGGGTGTCGCCGCGCTCCACCGGCAGGTAGGTGAACACGGTGCCCGCGCCGATCCGCTGCAGGCCGTCGATGCGGATGTCGCTCACCGTGAACGGCGCGAACGTCGCCTGGGCCCAGGCCGGCAGGGAGAGGGCCGAGGCGAGGGCGATCGCGAGCAGGCGGCGGGACAAGGGTCGGGTCATGCGGGACGTCCTGTAGCGGGTCTGTTGTGCCGGGGTGCCGGCTCGCCGGCGGCGGGGGTGCGGCGCGTCACGACACCAGGCGCAGGATGTCGTTGTAGAAGGCCAGTCCCATCAGTCCCGCCAGCAGGGCGAGGCCGACGTACTGGCCCGCGGCCATCGCCCGCTCGCCCAGGGGGCGGCCGGTGGCCAGCTCGATAAGGTAATACAGCAGGTGACCCCCGTCCAAGACGGGGATCGGCAGCAGGTTGAGGATCCCCAGGCTGATCGACAGCAGCGCCAGGAAGCCGAGGAACGAGGCGGCGCCCTGGCCGGCGTAGTAGTTGGCGGTCTGGGCGATGGTCAGCGGGCCTGCCACGGTGTTGGCCACCGACACCCGGCCGCTGAATGCGTGGCCGATGAGGTCGAACAGCAGCCGGACCTGGTAGCCGGTCTCGCGCACGGCGGCGGGCAGGGCGGCCAGGGGATCCAGCCGCAGCACCGCGTCGTGCGCCGGCTGCGCCGGGGCCGCGTTGCCCACCCCCAGCACCCAGTGCGCGCGGCCGTCGGCCCCGGTCCGGCGGACCGGGGCAAGCTCCAGCGCCAGCCGCTCGCCGTCCCGCTCGACCTCGACCATCCCCGGCCGGCCGCGCTCGCCCAGCGCCGCCACCAGCGCCGGGATGTCCTCGAAGCTGGCCACCGGGTGGGCGTCGATCGCGGTGATGCGGTCGCCCTCGGCCAGCACGCCCCAGGCGGGCAGGTCGGGCTGCACGCTGCCGACCACCGCCGGCACCAGCAGGTGGCGCGGGGTCAGGCCGATGGCCTCGGTGGCGCGGGTCTCGTCGAAGCCGGCCGGCAGGCGGTCCAGCCGCAGCGTGCGCACCGCCTCGCCGCCGCCCGCGTCGGCCACCCGCACCGGCACGGCGCGGCGGTCCAGCGCGGCCACGCCCAGCGCGGTGGCCAGCTCGCTCCAGGTGGGGGTGGCGTGCCCGGCCACCGACAGGATGCGGTCGCCGGGGCGCAGCCCGGACTCCGCGGCGATGCCCTGGGTGCGGCCGACGACGGCGGCGTAATCCGGCCGGCCGATCACCAGCATGGCCCACAGCAGCGCGACCGCCAGCAGCAGGTTGGCCAGCGGCCCGGCCGCCACGATCGCGATCCGCTGCAGCACCGGCTTGCGGTTGAACGCCTGGTCGAGTTCCGCGGCCGGCACGTCGGCCTCGCGCTCGTCCAGCATGCGCACGTAGCCGCCCAGCGGGATCGCGCCGATGGTGTATTCGGTGCCGTCGTGGGCGGTGCGCGACCACAGCGGCCGGCCGAAGCCCACCGAGAAGCGCAGCACCTTCACCCCGAACCTGCGCGCGACCCAGAAGTGGCCGAATTCATGGAAGGTGACCAGCACCCCCAGCGCCACCAGCATCCACCACAGCGATCCCAGCAAGGTGCTCATGCGGCCGCGGTCCTGGCGATGCGCGCGCATGCCTCCCGGCGCGCGGCGGAGTCCGCCGCGAGCAGGTCTTCCAGCGATCCGGCGGGCTGCGGCGGCAAGGCGTCCAGGGTGGCGGCGACCGTTTCGGGAATCGACAGGAAACCGATCCGGCCCTGAAGAAACGCTGAAACCGCCTCCTCGTTGGCCGCGTTGAGCATCGCCGGCGCGGTCCCGCCCGCGGCCAGGGCGTCGAATGCCAGCCGCAGGCAGGGGAATGCATCCAGGTCCGGCGCCTCGAAGTCCAGCCGCCCGCCCTGCGCCAGCAGGTCCAGCGGGCCGACGCCCGACGCCAGCCGCTGCGGCCAGGCCAGGCCGACCGCCAGCGCGGTGCGCATGTCGGGAAGCCCGAGTTGCGCCAGCGAGCTGCCGTCGGCGAAATCCACGATGGCGTGCACCAGCGATTGCGGGTGCACCAGCACGCGGATGCGCTCGCCCGGCAGCGCGAACAGGTGGTGCGCCTCGATCACCTCCAGGCCCTTGTTCATCAGGGTGGCCGAGTCGACCGAGATCTTGGGGCCCATCGACCACTTCGGGTGGGCGACGGCCTGCGCCGGCGTGACCGCCGCCAGCCCGGCGCGCGTGCGCCCCCGGAACGGACCGCCGGACGCGGTCAGGGTGATGCCGGCCACGTCCGCCGGGTCGCGGCAGGCGGCCAGGCACTGGAACACCGCGTTGTGCTCGCTGTCGATCGGCACGATCGCGGCGCCGGCCGCGCGCGCGGCGCGCACCAGCAGTTCGCCGGCCAGCACCAGCGATTCCTTGTTGGCCAGCAGCAGGCGCTTGCCGGCGCGGGCGGCGGCCAGGGTGGACGCCAGCCCGGCGGCCCCCACGATCGCGGCCACCACGGTGTCGCAGGCATCGCCGCCCGCCAGCGCCTCCAGCGCCTCGGCGCCGGCGTGGGCGCGGGTGTCCAGCCCGGCCGCGCGCAGGCCGTCGCGCAGCGCGGCGTAGCCGGCCGGGTCGGCGACCACGGCGTGCGCGGGCCGGTGCGCGCGGCACAGCGCCAGCAGCCCGTCCACGTTGCTGCCGGCGGCTAGCACGCTGGCCCACAGCCGGTCCGGATGCCGCGCGATGACGTCCAGCGCGGAAGTGCCGATGGAACCGGTGGCGCCGAGGACCGCGACCCGCTGCCGTGTCACCGCATCGTCCTCAGAACCCCAGCCAGGCCTTGCCCAGCGCGAACACCGGCAGCGCTGCCAGCACGCTGTCCATCCGGTCCAGCACGCCGCCGTGGCCGGGGATCAGGTCGCCGGAATCCTTCACCCCGATGTGGCGCTTGAGCAGGCTCTCGAACAGGTCGCCCACCACCGAGGCCAGCACCGTCGCCAGCGCGACCAGCGCCACCGCCGGCAGCGCGGAGGGCGCGGCCCCGGCCAGCAGCGCGCCGGGCATGGCCACCGCCAGCGCCAGCAGCAGCCCGCCCAGCAGGCCCTCGATGGTCTTGTTGGGGCTGATCCGCGGCGCCAGCTTGCGCCCCGGGAACAGCTTGCCGCCGAGGTGGCGGCCGGCGAAATACGCGCCGGTGTCGGCCGCCCACACCAGGAACAGCGCCAGCAGCAGCCAGCGGTGGCCGTTGGGCTGGCCGGCGTGGATCAGGCCCAGCGCGCACCACGCCGGGACCACCGCGAAGGTGCCCGCCGCCAGCTTGAAGGCGCGCGCGTGCGAGTCGTGGTTGGAGGCGAAGTCGTAGTGGGCCAGCCACAGCAGCGCCAGCAGCCACCAGACCACGCCCAGCACCACCACCAGCAGCAGCGGGGCGAAGGTGCCGCCCTGCTGCGAGGAGCGCGAGCCCCACACCAGCGCGACCATCAGCGCCAGGTTGCAGCACAGCAGGATGGTGCGGGCCAGGGTGTCGTCGACGTCGGCCAGCTTCAGCCATTCCCACAGCGCCGCCAGGAACAGCAGCGCGCTGAGCGCGGCCAGGATCGGCGTCGGCGCGAACAGCACGCTCAGGATGGCGATCGGCGCCATGATCAGCGCGGCCAGCAGGCGCGTCTTGGTCACTGCAGTCCCCCGGGAAGCGGATTGGCCAGCTGCGCCCCGGTCAGGCCGAAGCGGCGCTCGCGCCGGGCGTAGTCGTCCAGCGCGCGCTGCAGTGTCGCCGCATCCACGTCGGGCCACAACGTCTCGGTGAACCACAGTTCGGTGTAGGCCAGTTGCCACAGCAGGAAATTGCTGATGCGCACTTCGCCCCCGGTGCGGATGAACAGGTCGGGCGGCGGCAGGTCGGCCAGCGCCATCCGCGCGCCCAGCGTGCGTTCGTCGACCTGGTCGGGCCGCAGGCGCCCGGCGGCCACGTCCTCGGCCAGCGCGCGGGCGGCCTGGGCGATGTCCTGGCGCCCGCCGTAGCTGGCGGCGATGGTGAGCTGCAGCCGCGCGTTGCCGGCGGTGAGGGCTTCGGCGGCCTGCATTCGCGCCAGCAGGGCGGGGGCGAAGCGGCTGCGGTCGCCGATGAACCGCAGGCGCGCGCCCAGCCGGTGCAACTCGTCGACCTCGCGCTCCAGCGCGCCCATGAACAGCTTCATCAGCCCGCCGACTTCCTCGGCCGGGCGGTTCCAGTTCTCGCTGGAGAAGGCGAACAGGGTCAGCGCGCCGATCCCCCGCTCCAGGCAGAACTCCACGCAGGTGCGCACTGCGCGGGCGCCGGCGCGGTGCCCGACCAGCCGCGGGCGGTGGCGCTGCTGCGCCCAGCGGCCGTTGCCGTCCATGATGACGGCCAGGTGGCGCGGTACCGGCGCGGGGACGCTCATCGGTCCGCCGGGCGGCCGGCGCGCGGGCGCGGGGGCTGCCGCCGAGGGTGGTGGCGCATGCGCAAGCGCGGCGGTCCTCAGACCGCCATCAGCTCGGTTTCCTTGGCCTTGACCACCTCGTCCACGTCCTTGATCGCCGCGTCGGTGACCTTCTGGATCTCCTGCTCGCTGCGCGCCGCCTCGTCCTCGGTGACCTGCTTGTCCTTCAGCAGCTCCTTCACCTGGTGGTTGGCGTCGCGGCGGATGTTGCGGATCGCGACCTTGGCGTCCTCGCCCTCGCCATGCACGACCTTGGTCAGGTCGCGGCGGCGCTCCTCGGTCAGCGCCGGCAGGTTCAGGCGGATGGTGGTGCCGGCGGTGTTCGGGGTCAGGCCCAGGTCGGAGGCCAGGATCGCCTTCTCCACCGCGCCCACCACGCCCTTGTCCCACGGCGTGATGACCAGCGAGCGGGCGTCGGCCACCGCCACGCTGGCCACCTGGGACAGCGGCACCTCGCTGCCGTAGGCGACCACCCGGATCGAGTCCACCAGGCCGGTGGAGGCGCGGCCGGTGCGGACCTTGACCAGGTTGTGGCGGAGCGCCTCGACGCTCTTGGCCATGCGGGCCTGCGCGTCCTTCTTGATCTCGTTCAGCATCGCCTCGCTCCGGGGTTCCTTGGATAACCGCGGGATTATATGCGAGGCGGCGCGGGCTCAGTCGTGGGCGTGGCCGTGGTGGCCGCCGTGGGGCGCGCGGCCGCTGCAGTCGTGCGCCGCGGCGTCGCCGCGCTCGATCTGCAGGGTGGGGTGGTTGATCCCGAAGCGCGTGTCCAGCTCGTCGTTGAGGCGGTCGATGAACTGGTCGTGGTCGCGCTCGCGGTCGCGCACCACGTGGGCGGTGAGGGCGATCTCGCCGGCGCCCAGGGACCAGATGTGCAGGTGGTGCACCGCCGAGACCCCCGGCTGCCCCTCCAGCCAGGCCTGGACCTCGGTGCGGTCGATCCCGCGCGGCACCGCGTCCATCGCCGCCTCGAAGGCATCGCGCAGCAGGCCGAACGACCCCACCGCCACCACCGCGGCCACCAGCAGCGCGGTCGCCGGGTCCAGCCAGGCCCAGCCCAGCCACCAGATGCCGGCGCCGGCCAGCACCGCGGCCAGCGACACCGCGGCGTCGGCCACCAGGTGCAGGAAGGCGCCGCGCCGGTTGAGGTCGTGGGCGTGGCCGTCGCGGACCAGCCAGGCCGCGCCCAGGTTGATCACGATGCCGACCGCCGCGACCGCCATCACCGGCAGCCCCGGCACCTCCGGCGGGTGCGCGAAGCGGCGCACCGCCTCCCACGCCAGGGCGCCGGAGAAGGCGACCAGCAGGACCGCGTTGGCCAGCGGCGAGAGCAGGGTGGCCCGCCGCCAGCCGTAGGTATGCCGCCCGCTGGGCGGGCGCCGCGCCAGCACGGCCGCGGCCCAGGCCAGGCCCAGGCCGAGCACGTCGCCGAAGTTGTGCAGCGCGTCCGACAGCAGCGCCAGCGAATCGGTGGCGAAGCCGTAGCCCGCCTCCAGCACGGTGTAGGCGAGGTTGATCAGGGTCACCCAGGCGAACGCGCGGGTGCCGTCGTGGTGGGA
>CAMLJA010000008.1 GCA_946480065.1 uncultured Thermomonas sp.
GCCGTGGCGGGTGGTGCGAGGCGGGTCGCGCAGCTACGTGGACGCGATGGCCGCACGCTGGGACGTGCGCGTGCGCCTGGCCACGCCGGTGCGTGGGGTGGCGCGCGACGCCCACGGCGTGTCGGTGCGCTGCGACGCCGGCAGCGAGCGCTTCGACCAGGTGGTGCTGGCCTGCCACAGCGACCAGGCGCTGGCGCTGCTCGAGGACGCCGCTCCCGCCGAGCGCGAGGTGCTGGGCGCGATCGGCTACCAGCCCAACGACACCGTGCTGCACACCGACGCCTCGCTGCTGCCGCGCCGGCGCAAGGCGTGGGCGGCGTGGAACGCCTACCTGCCGGCCGACCCGGCGCGCGCCTGCACCGTGAGCTACTGCATGAACCAGCTGCAGGGCCTGGCGGTGGAGACGCCGCTGGTGGTGACGCTCAACCGCAGCGAGGCGATCGATCCGGCGAAGGTGCTGGTGCGCCGCGCCTACCACCACCCCGTCTACACCCGGACCGCGGTCGCCGCGCAGGCGCGCAGGCCGGAGATCCAGGGCGTGCGCCGCACCTGGTTCGCCGGCGCCTACTGGGGCTGGGGCTTCCACGAGGACGGCATCCGCAGCGGCGTGGAGGTCGCGCGCGCGCTGGGCGCCGGCTGGGACGCCGCGGCCGCCGCGCCGGCGCTGGAGGCCGCGGCGTGAGCGACAGCTTCGCCAGCGCGATCTACGAAGGCCGCGTGCGCCACCGGCGGCACGCGCCGCGCGCGCACGCGTTCGCCTACCGGATGGCCCAGCTCTACCTCGACCTGGACGAGGTCGACGCGGTGTTCCGCGACCGCTGGCTGTGGTCGGTGGAGCGCCCGAACCTGGCCAGCTTCCGGCGCCGCGACTTCCTGGGCGATCCGGCGCAGCCGCTGGCCGAGGCGGTGCGCGAGCGCGTCCAGCGCGCCACCGGCGAGCGCCCGGCCGGCCCGGTGCGGCTGCTGGCGCACCTGCGCTACGGCGGCTACAGCTTCAACCCGGTCAGCTTCTACTACTGCCACGGCGCCGACGACGCGCTGCACAGCATCGTCGCCGAGATCACCAACACCCCGTGGAAGGAGCGCCACGCCTACGTGCTGCCGCTTGCCACCGCCGCGCGCCGCGGCCGCGCCCTGCACTGGAGCTTCGACAAGGCCTTCCACGTCTCGCCGTTCCTGCCGCTGGACCGCCGCTACGCCTGGTCGTTCACCGCACCGGGCGCGGACCTGCGCGTGCACATGGACGTGTGCGACGGCGAGCGCCGCGAATTCGACGCCACCCTGCAACTGCAGCGGCGCCCGCTGGACGGCGCACAGCTGGCCCGCGTGCTGTGGCGCTACCCGCTGATGACCGCGCAGGTGGTCGCCGCCATCCACTGGCAGGCGCTGCGCCTGTGGCTGAAGCGCACCCCCGTGCACGACCACCCCGCCAAGCTGGAGAAACCCGCATGAACAGCGTCGCCCGCCCCGCCATCTCCACCCATGGCGCGCTGGACCGCTTCCTGCGCGGGCGCCTGCTGCGCCAGCTGGACGCGCTGCGCGGCGGCGAGGTGGCGCTGCACGACGCCCTGGGCACTGCGCGCGTGGGCGAGGCGACGGGCGCGCCGCCGGTGCAGCTGCACGTGCACGACGCCGGCTTCTACCGCGCGCTGGCCGGCGGCGGCAGCGTGGGCGCGGCGGAAGCCTTCATGGACGGCGCCTGGGACTGCAGCGACCTGGTCGGCCTGGTGCGCCTGCTGGTGCGCAACCGCGACCTGCTGGACGGCATGGAGCGCGGCCCGGCGCGGCTCGGCGGGCTGGCGCTGCAGGGCTGGCACGCGCTGCGCCGGAACACCCGCGACGGCGCGCGCCGCAACATCGCCGCCCACTACGACCTCGGCAACCCGTTCTTCCGGCTGTTCCTGTCCGACGACCTGATGTATTCGTCCGCGCTCTACGCCGGCGACGGCGACACCCTCGAAGCGGCCTCCGCGCGCAAGCTGGACCGCATCTGCGACAAGCTGCGGCTGTCGGCCGGCGACCACGTGGTGGAGATCGGCACCGGCTGGGGCGGCTTCGCCGTCCACGCCGCCGGCACCCGCGGCTGCCGCGTCACCACCACCACGATCTCCAGGGAGCAGCACGCGCTGGCCTCGCAGCGGGTCGCCGAGGCCGGGCTCCAGGACCGGGTGACCGTGCTGCTGTCGGACTACCGCGACCTGCAGGGCCAGTACGACAAGCTGGTCTCGATCGAGATGATCGAGGCGATCGGCCCGCAGTACCTGGACACCTACTTCGCCACCCTGGGCCGGCTGCTGAAGCCCGACGGGCTGGCGCTGGTGCAGGCGATCACCATCGAGGACCACCGCTACGCGCAGGCGGTGCGCACGGTGGATTTCATCAAGCGCTTCATCTTCCCCGGCTCCTTCATCCCCTCGATCGCGGCGATGCTGGCGGCCAAGACCCGCAGCACCGACCTGGCGCTGGTGCACCTGGAGGACTTCGGCCCCTCGTACGCACGCACCCTGCACGCCTGGCGCGAACGCTTCCTGGACAACCGCGAGGCGGTCCGCGCGCAGGGCTTCGACGAGCGCTTCCTGCGGATGTGGGAGTTCTACCTGGCCTACTGCGAGGGCGGCTTCCTGGAGCGCTCGATCGGGGTTGCGCACCTGCTGCTGGCCAAGCCGGGCTACCGCGGCGGTTCCTACCTGCCCGGCCTGCTGGAGGCCTGAGGTGGCGACCTGGGCCAACCTGCTGGGCTACCAGGCGACCTGGTTCGCCGTGGTCTGGAGCGCCGGCCAGGGCCGCGCGTGGATCGGCATGGCCGCCTGCGCGCTGTTCGTGGCGCTGCAGTGGCTGGCCTCGCGCACCCGCGCCGGCGACGCCCGCGCGCTGCTGGCCGCGCTCGGCTGCGGGCTGGTGGTCGAGGGCGTGGCCGCCGGCGGCGGCCTGCTGGCCTACGCCTCGCCGTGGCCGGCGCTGCCGGCGCCGGCGTGGATCGTGCTGCTGTGGGGGGCGTTCGCGATGACCATGAACCACTCGATGGCCTGGTTCGCGCCGCGGCCGTGGCTGGCGGCCGCGTTCGCGGCGGTCGGCGGGCCGCTGGCCTACCTGGGCGCCGCGCGCGGGTTCGGCGCGGTCGCCTTCCCCACCCCGGCCTGGCCGGCGCTGCTGTGGCTGGCGCTGGCGTGGGCGGCCGCGCTGCCGCTGCTGCTGCGGATCGCGACCGGCCCGCGCACTACCCCCACCCTGGCGAAGGAGATGCGCGCATGAACCCCTGGCAACAGCTGCTGCTGGTGTGGGCGCTCGCCGCGCTCGCGCAGGGCCTGGCCTGGGCGCGCCAGCTGCGCACCCGCAATGCCGGGATCGTCGACGTGGCCTGGTCCTTCGGCCTGGCGGGCGCGGCGGTGCTGGTGGCCGCCACCGGCGCCGGCGCGGCGCTCCCGCGCGCGCTGCTGGCGGCGCTGGGCGGGCTGTGGGGCCTGCGCCTGGGCCTGCACCTGCTGCACCGGGTGCGCGGCGAGCCGGAGGACGGCCGCTACGCGCAGCTGCGCCGGCGTTGGGGCGACGCGCCGCTGAAGTGGCTGGGCATGTTCCAGTTCCAGGCATTCCTGATCGCACTGTTCTCGCTGCCGTTCACCGCGGTGGCCGCCAACCCGGCCGCCGGCTGGAACGGCTGGTTCGTCGCCGGCATCGCCGCGTGGCTGGCCAGCGTGGGCGGCGAGGCCGTGGCCGACCGCCAGCTCGCGCGCTTCCGCGCCGACCCCGCCAACCGGGGCCGCACCTGCCGCGCCGGGCCGTGGCGCTATTCGCGGCACCCCAACTACTTCTTCGAGTGGCTGCACTGGTTCGCCTACGTGCTGCTGGCGGTCGGCTCGCCGGTCGCGTGGCTGGCCTGGTCCGGCCCGGTGGTGATGTACGTCTTCCTGCGCTGGATCAGCGGCATCCCGTGGACCGAGCAGCAGGCGCTGCGCAGTCGCGGCGAGGACTACGCGCGCTACCAGCGCACCACCCCGATGCTGTTCCCGTGGTTCCCCAGGCACGATCACTGAAGGAGGATCGATGAACGCCACCGCCGATGCGATGGAACTGGCCAGCGATCGCCCCGCCGACGGCCTGCTGGGCCTGGCCGAGCGCGGCCTGGTCCCCGACCCACTGCTGAGGCTGGGCATCCGCCGCCTGTGCGCGCAGCGCCTGCGCGACGAACACGCCGGCGACCCGGAGGCCGCCGCCCGCCGCGCCGCCGCGCTGGTGGCCGAACTGCGGCAGAGCCCGGTGGCGATCCATACCGACGCCGCCAACCGCCAGCACTACGAGCTGCCGCCCGGTTTCTTCGAGCAGTGCCTGGGGCCGCGGCTGAAGTATTCCGGCTGCTACTACCCCACCGGCGGCGAGACCCTGGCCCAGGCCGAGGAGGCGATGCTGGCGCTGTACGGCGAGCGCGCGCAGCTGGCAGACGGCCAGGACATCCTGGAGCTGGGCTGCGGCTGGGGTTCGCTCACGCTGTGGATGGCGCAGCAGTACCCGAACGCGCGCATCACCGCGGTCTCCAACTCGGCGCCGCAGCGCCGCTTCATCGAGGCGCAGTGCCGCGAGCGCGGGCTGGGCAACGTCCGCGTGGTCACCTGCGACGTCAACCGGCTGGAGCTGCCCGCGGAGGCGTTCGACCGCTGCGTGTCGATCGAGATGTTCGAGCACATGCGCAACTACGCCACCCTGCTGGGCCGCATCGGCGGCTGGCTGCGCACCGACGGCCGGCTGTTCGTGCACATCTTCTGCCACCGCACCCTGCTGTATCCGTTCGAGACCGAGGGCGGCGACAACTGGATGGGCCGCCACTTCTTCACCGGCGGGCTGATGCCGGCCGCCGACACCCTGCTGTGGTTCCAGGACACGCTGCGGATCGAGGACCGCTGGCTGGTGGACGGCACCCATTACCAGCGCACCGCGAACCACTGGCTGGAGAACCAGGACGCGCGCGGCGACGCGGTCATGGCGATCCTGCGCGAGGCCTACGGCGAGGCCGCGGCGAAACTCTGGTTCCAGCGCTGGCGGATGTTCTGGATGGCCTGCGCGGAGCTGTTCGGCTACGACCACGGCCGCGAGTGGATGGTCGCCCACTACCGCTTCGCGAAGGGGGCCGCATGATCGCCCGGCTTGCGCTCGCCACCGTGCTGGCGGCCTCGGTGGCCGCCTGCGCCAGCAGCGGCCCCACCATCCCGCCGGTCGCCTCGGTCGACCTGCCCCGCTTCATGGGCGACTGGTACGTGATCGCGCACATCCCCTCGTTCCCGGAGCGCGAGGCCTACAACGCCATCGAGTCCTACCGGCTGGACCCGGAGGGCCGCATCCGCACCACCTTCCAGTTTCGCAAGAGCGGCTTCGACGCGCCGCTGGAGACCATGGAGCCGGTGGGCGAGGTGGTGCCCGGCACCCACAACGCGGTCTGGGGCATGCAGTTCGTGTGGCCGATCAAGGCCGAGTACGTGATCGTGGACCTGTCCCCGGACTATGCGCGCACCATGATCGGCCGCAGCAAGCGCGACTACCTGTGGATCATGGCGCGCACCCCGCAGATCGCCGAGGCCGACTACGCCGCGCTGGTGGAGAAGGCGCGCGCGCTGGGCTACGACGTGTCCAGGCTGCGCAAGGTGCCGCAGCGCTGGCCCGAAACCGCGGCCGACGCCCGCCGCCGGTGAGCCGGGCGAGCCGCGCGCTGGCGCTGGCGCTGCTGGCGCTGGGCCTGTCCGGCTGCACCCGCGCCGCGCTGCTGTGGGCCAACCGCGGCCTGGCCGCGGACGCCAGCGCGGTGTACGCGCCACGGCGCGGCCTGGCGCTGGACGTCTACCGCCCGGCCGCGACCGGCGCGCCGGTGGTGGTGTTCTTCTACGGCGGCGGCTGGGAATGGGGCCGGCGCGAGGACTACCGGTTCGTCGGCCGCCGCCTGGCCAAGGCCGGGATGCTGGCGATCGTGGCCGACTACCGCACCTTCCCGCGCACCCGCTTCCCCGGCTTCGTGGAGGACGGCGCCTCGGCGGTGGCTTGGGCCCGGGAGCACGCGCGCGACTACGGCGGCGACCCGGACCGGCTGTACGTGGCCGGGCACTCGGCCGGCGCGCAGATCGCCGCCCTGCTGGCCACCGATGCCCGCTACCTGCGCGCGCGCGGGCTGCGGCCGCGCGACCTGGCCGGCGCCATCGGGCTGTCGGGTCCGTACGACTTCGTGATCGAGGGCGGGCTGGAGCCGGTGTTCGGCCCGCGCGCGCTTTGGCCGCAGGCGCAGCCGGTGCGCTTCGTCGACGGCGACGAGCCGCCGTTCCTGCTGGTGCACGGCCGCGACGACGCGCGGGTGGAAGCGCGCGACAGCGTGGAGCTGGCCGCCGCGCTGGAGGCCCGCGGCGAGCCGGCGCGGCTGCTGCTGCTCGACGGCGGCGGCCACGCGGCGCCGCTGCTGGCGCTGTACGACCCGGCGCGCGATCCGCGGGTGCTGGCGGCGATCCGGCGCTTCGTCGGCGCGGCCGACTAGGCCGCGCGCAGGCCGAAGCCGGCTGCCCGCGCCAGCGCGTCGAAGCCGGGGAACGAGGTGGCCACGTTGGCCACGTCGCCGATCCGCACCTCGCCCCCGGCCCGCTGCGCGGCCACCGCGAAGGCCATCGCGATGCGGTGGTCGCCGTGCGAGTCGACCGCGCCGCCGCGCAGGCGGCCACCGTGGATGCGCGCCCCGTCCGGCGCTTCGTCGACCGCGATGCCGAGCGCGCGCAGCCCCGCCGCCATGGTGGCGATGCGGTCGGATTCCTTGACCCGCAGCTCGGCCGCGCCGCTGACCTCGGTCGTGCCCTCGGCGCAGGCCGCGGCCACGAACAGCGCCGGGAACTCGTCGATCATGTCCGGCACGTGTTCCACCGGCACCGCGATGCCGCGCAGCGGCGCGTGCCGCACGCGCAGGTCCGCGACCGGCTCGCCGCCCTGCTCGCCGGCGTGTTCTTCCGCGATGTCCGCCCCCATCGCGCGCAGCACGTGCAGCAGGCCGGTGCGGCGCGGGTTCATGCCCACGCGCCGCAGCAGCAGCCCGGACCCGGGCACGACGCTGGCGGCGACGATGAAGAACGCCGCCGAGGAGAAATCGGCGGGCACCTGGACGTCGCGCGCCTGCAGCGGGAACCCGCCGAGTACCGCGGCCTGGCCGGGCACGAACGCGCACGGCGCGCCGAACGCCACCAGCATGCGTTCGGTGTAGTCGCGGGTGGGGTGCGGTTCGCGCACGTGGGTCTCGCCCTGCGCGTACAGGCCCGCCAGCAGCAGCGCCGACTTCAGCTGCGCGCTGGCCACCGGCAGGGTGCAGTCGATGCCGCGCAGCGGCTGCCCGCCGCGGATATGCAACGGCGCGCGGCCGTCGTTGGATCCGATCACCGCGCCCATCGCCTGCAGCGGCTCGATCACGCGCCGCATCGGCCGCTTCGACAGGGAGGCGTCGCCGACGAGCACGCTGTCGAAGCGCTGCCCCGCCAGCAGGCCGGCGAGCAGGCGCATCGCGGTGCCGGCATTGCCGCAGTCCAGCGGCCCGTCCGGCGCCCGCAGCCCGTGCAGGCCGACGCCGTGGACAAGGCGCACGCCGTCGGAGGGCGCTTCGATGCGCACGCCCATGCGCGCGAAGATCGCGGCGGTGGCGCGGGTGTCCTCGCCTTCCAGGAAGCCCTCGACGCGGGTGGTGCCCTCGGCGATCGCGCCCAGCATGATCGCGCGGTGGCTGACCGACTTGTCGCCGGGCACCGCCAGTTCGCCGCGCAGCGGCCCGCCCGGCGCGGCGATCCAAGCCGCGGGCAGGGGGCCCGGACGCACCGCGGAATCGGTCGGCTCAGCCATGCCGCTGCTGGAAATCGTGCATGAAGCCGACCAGCGCCTGCACGCCCTGCTCGGGCATGGCGTTGTAGATCGACGCCCGCATCCCGCCCAGCACGCGGTGGCCCTTGAGCCCGATCAGCCCGGCCTGGCGGGCCTGCGCCAGGAACGCCGCGTCCAGCGCGCCGTCGTGGAGGAAGAACGGCACGTTCATGCGCGAACGCGCCTCCGCCGCCACCGGGTTGCGGTAGAAGCCGCCGGAGCCGTCGATCGCGGCGTACAGCGCCGCCGCCTTGCGCGCGTTGCGCCGCGCGAACTCCGCGGTGCCGCCCTGCTCCAGCATCCAGCGCACGGTCAGGCCCAGCACGTACCAGTTCCAGCTGGGCGGCGTGTTGAGCATCGAATCGGCGGCCAGCTGCGCGCGGTAGTCCAGGATCGGCGCGCGCGGCTGGCCCGCGCGTTCCAGCAGGTCGCGCCGCACCACCAGCACGGTGATGCCGACCGGGCCCAGGTTCTTCTGCGCGCCGGCGTAGACGATGCCGAAGCGCGACACGTCCAGCGGGGCCGAGGCGATGGAACTGCTGAAGTCGGCCACCAGCGGGGCGTCGCCGACATCGGGAATCTCCGCGAACTCCACGCCGTGGATGGTCTCGTTCGCGGTCACGTGCACGTAGGCGGCGCCGGGCGTGAGCCGCCACCCCGCGCGCCGCGGGATCGCGCGGTAGCCGCCGGCCTCGCCGTCGGCGGCGATCCGCGCGTCCACCGCGGGCGCGGCCTGCTTCAGCGCGGTGCGGCCCCAGTGGCCGGTGACCACGTAGTCGGCCGCCTGCCCCGGCGCGGCGAAGTTGAGCGGCAGCAGCGCCTGCACCGTGGTGGCGCCGCCGGCGGCGAACAGCACCGCGTAGTCGTCGGGGATCGCCAGCAGCGCGCGCAGGTCGGCCTCGGTGCGGGCCGCCACCGCCATGAATTCGGGGCCGCGGTGGCTGAGCTCCACCAGCGAGGCGCCGGCGTCGCCGTACTCCAGCATCTCCGCCTGGGCCTGGCGCAACACCGGCTCCGGCAGCGTGGCGGGGCCGGCGCTGAAGTTGTAGGCACGCGTCATCGGGGGCTCCGCGGTGGACTGGCGCGAGTATGCCGCAGTGCAGCAGGCTCCGGGAGCCGCGCGGCGCCGGCCGCGCATCCGGACGGTTCACCCCGGCGTAGGTACAGTACCGGCCAACAAATGGCTGCAGAGGAGTCGTTCCATGCGCCTGCGCGATGCGCTCCGCGTCCCCGCCGATGAAATCACCGGTGAGGACGTCTACCGCGACCGCCGCCGCCTGCTGGCCGCGCTGGGCGCCCTGCCCGCGCTCGGCGTCGCCGGCTGCGGCCGCGCCGCGCCGCCGCCGCCCAGCGGGGTCACGGTGACGCCGGAGCAGGCCCGCTCCGGCTTCCGCACCGACGAGGAGCTCACGCGCGAGGCCGACGCCACCAGCTACAACAACTTCTACGAGTTCGGCACCAACAAGGACGATCCCTCGAACGCGCCCAAAACGCTGCGGGTGTCGCCGTGGACGGTGGCGGTGGGCGGCCACTGCGCCAAACCCGGCAGGCTGTCGCTGGAGGACCTGCTGAAGGGGCTGCAGCCGCAGGAACGCATCTACCGGATGCGCTGCGTGGAGGGCTGGTCGATGGTGATCCCGTGGCTCGGGGTGCCGCTGGGCGACGTGCTCAGGCGCTTCCAGCCCACCTCGCGGGCGAAGTACGTGGCCTTCACCAGCCTGGCCGATCCGCGGCAGATGCCGGGGGTGCGGGTGCCGGTGCTGGACTGGCCCTACCGCGAGGGCCTGCGCATCGACGAGGCGATGCACCCGCTCGCGCTGCTGGCCACCGGCCTGTACGGCAAGCCGCTGCCGCAGCAGAACGGCGCGCCGCTGCGGCTGGTGGTGCCGTGGAAATACGGCTTCAAGGGGATCAAGTCGATCGTGGCGATCACCTTCGTGGAGAACATGCCGAAGACGGCGTGGAACATGTCGCAGCCATCGGAGTACGGGTTCTATTCGAACGTGAACCCGGCGGTGGACCATCCGCGCTGGAGCCAGAAGACCGAGCGCCGGATCGCCGGCAGCGCCAGCAAGCTGTTCGCCGAGCGCATCCCCACCCGGCCGTTCAACGGCTACGGTGAGCAGGTGGCCTCGCTGTACGCGGGCATGGACCTGAAGAAGTGGTTCTGACACCGCGCGGCGTCGCGCACGGGGCGGCCGGCGTCCGGGCGACTCTCGGCGACATGGATGTCGCCGAGAAGCCTACATGGACGTATTCACGGCGTGTCGCCCGGGCGCCGGCCGCCTCGGGCGCGACGCGTCGAAACAAGCCCCGTGCGCGATGCGCCGTCGAGATACCCGCATGCGCCCGCTGATCCTCCCGAAAACCCTCGTCCACCTGGCCGCGCTCACCCCGCTGGCGATCCTGCTCTGGCAGGTCTGGCAGGTGGCCCGCACCGGCGGCAGCGCGCTGGGCGCCGACCCGGTGGCCGAGATCGAGCACCGGCTGGGCCTGTGGGCGCTGCGCCTGCTGCTGCTGACGCTGGCCATCACCCCGCTGCGCCAGCTCACCGGCTGGAGCGTGCTGGTGCGCTTCCGCCGGATGCTGGGCCTGTACGCGTTCGCCTACGCCACCCTGCACCTGGCCGCCTACGTGGGGCTGGACCTGCGCGGCTATTGGACCCAGCTGTTCGAGGACATCGCCAAGCGCCCGTACATCACCGTGGGCTTCCTGGCCTGGCTGCTGCTGCTGCCGCTGGCCGTCACCTCGACCACCGGCTGGATCCGCCGCCTGGGGCGCAACTGGGCGCGCCTGCACCGGCTGGTGTACGCCATCGCCGTGCTGGCGGTGCTGCACTTCTGGTGGCTGGTGAAGTCCGACATCCGCGAGCCCGCGCTGTACGCCGCCATCGCCGCCGTGCTGCTGGGCTGGCGGGCGTGGAAGGCGCTGGCGCGGCGGCGCGCGGGCGCTAGAACCGCTCCTGCAGCACCCGCCGGATCTCCGCCTCGATCGGCTCCTTGAACATCGCGGTGAGGAAGCCCAGCCTGGCCTGCACGTGCAGGTCGCCGGGCAGCAGCGCGATGTGCCCGTCCACGCCCGAGCGCGAGAAGTTCAGGGTGTCGCCCTCCCAGGCCCAGGTCACGTCGAAGCGTTCCGCCAGCTTCTTGGCGACTTCCTCGATCGCCTTGCGGGCCTGGGCCTTGGGCAGGGAATGCGGATGGCGGATGTCGATGCGGGACATGGGCGGGCCTGCGGCGGAGTGACCGGCATTGTGCCGCCCGCGCGCGCGCGGGCCAACCGGGCGCGGGCCCGCACGCATGCTAGATTCGCGCCGATGAGCGAACTGCGACTGCGATTCCGCGACGGCGACCAGCCCGACCTGGCGATCGGCCCCGGCGTGCACGCGCTGGGGCGGCGCGCCGACGGCCTGGGGCCGGTGGACGCCGACGCGCCCTGGCTGCTGCAGCTGTGCAACGACCGCCGCGGCCTCTGGCTGACGCTGGCCGACGACACCCGCGGCGTCCACGTCAACGGCCGCCCGGTGCGCCACGTGGCGATGCTGCGCGCCGGCGACTGCATCCACGTCGACGGCAACGAACTGCTGCTGGCCGCCACCGCGCCGCGCGCGCCGGTGCCGGCGGCCGGCGGGCCGCGCGACCCGGTGGCCGACCTCCGCCACGCGCTGCGCGGGCTGGGCGGTGCCTGGCACGGCCGCAGCATCAGCCTGGACACGCCGCGCCGGATCGGCCGCGCCGCCGACGCCGACATCCGCATCGACGGCCCCGGCATCGCCGACCAGCACGCGCGGATCGAGGTGGCCGGCGGCCGCGTGCTGCTGCGCGCCGATGCCGCCGGCGTGCTGGTGAACGGCGAATCGCTGCGCGAAGCCGTGCTGCAGGCCGGCGACCAGCTGGCGTTCGACGTGCAGCACCGGTTCGTGGTGGAAGGCCCGCCGCCCGAACCCGCCGCCGGCACCGCCCGCGCGCGCGCGCCGGCCGGCGACCCCGATCCGGCCCCGGCGCCGCGGCACTGGACCCAGCGCGTGCCCTGGCTGCTGGTGGCCGCGCTGCTGCTGGCCGGCGGCCTGTCCGGCCTGCTGCTGTTCGGCGCCCGCTAGGCCGGGCGGAACGGATCGGCCTCGCCGGCGAACAGCCGGCGCATCACCTCGGTCTCGCTGCGGCGGATGTCGGCCAGGAAGGCGGTGGCATCGCCCAGCCCGGCGAAGGCGTCGAAGCCGCGCTCCAGGAAGCCCTGCAGTTCGCCCAGCCCGGCGGCGCGCGCCGGCCCGCGCGACAGCCGCAGCATCGCACCCACGCCCGGCATCCGCAGCGCCGCGGCCAGGCCCTGGCCCACGTCATCGATCAGCGCCACCTGGCGGGCGCGCAGCCGCGGATGGCCCACCGCGCGGTAGGCGCGCGCGTACAGCGCGTCGTCCAGCCGCCGCCGGCGCGGTGCCAGCCGCTCCAGTTCGCGCGCCATCCGCAGGTCGAGCGCATGGGTCAGCGCCCCCAGCGCGATGCCGTCGGCCACCGTGCGCAGCAGCGGGCGCGGCAGCAGCCGCTGCATCATCGGCATCACCCGCGCGATGTCGGCGTCGCGGCGGCTGAAATCGTGGTCGCCGTAGACGTCGGTCAGGAAGAACCGCGCCGCCGGGCGCCGCGACGGGTCGTGCAGGAACGCCGAGAAGCTGCGCTCCAGCCGGCGCGCCTGCCAGGCCTGCAGCGGCTTCAGCCACGGGGACGCGTTGCCGGGGGTTCGTCCGGGGTCCACCAGCGCCTGGTGCAGCGCCAGCCTTCGCGACAAGCGGCGGGCCGGATCGCGTTGCCTGTCCATGCCGCCAGTGTCGGCAGCGCGCCGCGACGCGGCAAGCCCCGGCGCTCGGATACACTCCGGGGCTCCGCCTCCATACCGGTCCGCATGCTCTCCCTGCATACCGCGCAGTCGCCCCGCCGCCACGCCGGCGACGCCCCCCGCATCGGCCTGGCCATCGCCGGCGGCGGCCCGGTGGGCGCGATGTACGAGCTGGGCGTGCTGCGGGCGCTCGACGAGGCCTGCGACGGCCTGGACCTGACCCGGCTGGACTGCTACGTGGGGGTGAGCTCCGGCGCCTTCTTCGCCGCCGGGCTGGCCAACCGCATGGATACCGCCGAGCTCTGCCGCATCTTCATCAGCGGCGACAGCGCGGACGTCACCTTCCGGCCGCAGGCCTTCCTGCGCCCGGCGCTGCCCGAATACCTGCGGCGCGCCACGGCGCTGCCGCGGCTGGCGGCGCGGCTGGGGCGCGACCTGTGGTCGGGCCGCGGCGATTCGCGCTGGTCGGACCTGCTCACCCGCCTGGGCGGGCTGGTGCCCACCGGCCTGTTCGACAACGCCGAGGTCGAGCGCTTCCTGCGCGAGGTGTTCACCCGCGGCGGCCGCAGCAACGATTTCCGCCGCCTGGGCACCGCGCTGTACGTGATCGGGGTGGACCTGGACAGCGGCGAGGCGGTGCGCTTCGGCGACGCCGGCTGGGACGACGTGCCGATCTCGCGGGCGGTGCAGGCCAGCGCGGCGTTGCCCGGGCTGTACCCGCCGGTGGAGCTGCTGGACCCGCAGGGCCGCCGCCGCCACGTGGTGGACGGCGCGCTGCGGCGGACCATGCACGCATCCATCGTGCTGGACCGCGGCGTCGACCTGCTGCTGGGGATCAATCCCCTGGTGCCGTTCAACCCGGGCCGCGACGCCGACAGCGTGGCCGAGGCGCACCGCTTCAGCGACCGCCGGATCGCCGAGGGCGGCCTGCCCGGCGTACTCTCGCAGACCCTGCGCACCATGCTGCAGTCGCGCATGCAGGTGGGGCTGGCGCGCTACGCCCACCAGTACCCCGACATCGACCAGCTGGTGCTGGAACCCAACGCCGCCGACCGCGAGCTGTTCTACACCAACGTCTTCAGCTTCTCGGCCCGCCGCCGCATCTCGCAGCTGGCCTACCGCAACACGCTGGCCGACCTGCGCCGCCGCCGCGCAGTGCTGGAGCCGATGCTGGCGCGGCACGGCATCCGCCTGCGCGAGGACGTGATCGCCGACCGCCCGCGCTCGATCCTGGCGCACCTGCCGCGCGCGGTGCGCCGCACCGACGCCACCGCGACGCTGGCGCGGGCTCTGGACGACGTGGAGCACCGCCTGCGCCGCGACGGCATGGTGTGATTGCTCTAGACGCGGGCGCGATCCTGCATCGGACTCCCCAACCGCCGCGCCCGCTGGAGGGCTCCATGGCCAAGCTCAAGAAGACCGCGCGCAAGCGCGCCGAGCCCGCGCAGGGCAAGGCCCAGGCCGAACGCCTGGGCAAGTCCATCACCGAGTCCGCGCAGCAGATCTGGCTGGCCGGCATGGGCGCGTTCAACCGCGCGCAGGCCGAGGGCGGCAAGCTGTTCGAGGGCCTGGTCCGCGACGGCCTGTCGCTGGAACAGACCGCGCGCAAGTTCACCGGCGCGCGCGCCGACTTCGTGCGCGATGCGGTCGAGGGCAAGGTGGGCCAGGCGCGCGAGCGCGCCGCCGACACCTGGGACAAGCTGGAGAAAGTGTTCGAGGAGCGCGTGCAGCGCGCGCTGGTCAAGCTCGGCGTGCCCGGCCGCGACGACCTCAACGCGCTGACCGAGCGCGTGGAGCGGCTTACCGCCGAGCTGCGCAAGGCCAACGGCGGCGCGCCCGCCCGGGCCCCGCGCGCGCCCAAGAAGGCGACGCCCGCCAAGGCGGAAAAGGCCCCGCGCAAGCCGGCCTCCAGCACCCAGGTGCCCGCGCGCAAGCCGGTCCGCCGCGCCAAGCCGGCCGGCCCCGCCGCCGGATAGGACCGGCCCGCCACACGCCGGCCGCGCCATCGGCCGGACCCGCCCAAGTCCCGCCAGTCCGGCACCGCTCGCTCCCCTCCCCCTGCGACAACGGACTGGCGGGCATTCGTTCCGCCCGCGGCTGTCTGGTTTCGGAACCGTCACGCGTTCGTCGCTATAGTCCCCGCGTCCCCCGCACCGCGACGTCCGCATGTTCCCCATCCTGATCGCCCTGATCGTGTTCGTCATCGCCGGCCTGGCCGGCACCGCGGCGGCCCGCCGGCTGGTTCCGCAAGTCGGCGACGGCGGCCTGGCCCAGGGGTTGGCCTACTTCGCGCAACTGCGCTGGCGCGACTTCGCCAAGCTCGTGCTGCACGCATTGCAGGCGCGCGACTTCGTGGTGGTGCGCAAGCAGGACGGGCCGGCCGACGGCCTGCCCAGCGACGGCGGCGACATCCTGCTGGACCACGCCGGCACCCGCACCCTGCTGTCCTGCCGTGGCACCTCGGCCAGCCTGGGGATTCCTGTCTTCGAGGCCCTGGCCAAGTCGGCGCGCCTGCACGGCGCCGGCGAGGTGATGGTGGCGATGCCGGGCACGGCCGACGAGGAAACCCGCCGGCTGGCGCGCCTGCACCGGATGGAACTGCTCGATGGCCCGGCGCTGTGGCCGCAGGTCAGGGACGGCATCGACCCCGCGTCGCTGCCGGTCCAGGCCCCGCCGCCCGCCGACCCGCGCCGCACCGTGCTGCCCTGGCTCGCCGCCGCCGCGCTGGCTGCGCTGGCATGGTGGGGCGCGCATGCGCTGGGCGAAGCCGGACCTGCCCCCAAGGCGGCGCCGGTGGCCGCCCGCGCGGCGCAGGCACCCGCCGCGCCCGCGGCACCGGTGCGGCAGGAGCCCATCCCCACCGATCCCGCCGTGCTGGAAAGCCGGCGGACGGAAACCGCCAGCGCGGTGTCCACCGTGCCCGGCGTGGACCGCGCCCTGTGGTCGACGCAATCGACCCTGCTGGTCTACCTGCAGCGCGAGGACTCGGACCCGCTGGCCGACCTGTGCCCGCTGCTGGAACGCTATCCCGAACTGGCCGCCTCGCGCGTGCAGCTGCAGCCGCCCGCCGGCAGCGACAAGCCGGTGCGCTGGCGCCAGTGCCGCGCGTACTGAGCGCGGCCTACCAGTGCACGCCGCGCATCAGCGCGGCGAACGCGATCTGCTCGTTGCTGGGGTGGACCTCGCCGCGCAGCGCGGCCTTGTCGCCCTTGGCCGCGGCCGAATCCGGGAACAGCTCGAACGCGGTGTTCATCACCACCTCGTAGGCCTTCGGCGCCAGCGCGTTGAGCAGCGCGCTGAAGATGCCCAGGCGGGTGGCGATCCGGCTGGGCCGCTCGATGATGCCCTTGACCACCAGGTCGGCGGCCTCGTCCGGCGTCAGCGTGGGCACGCTGTCGTACATGCGGGTGGGCGCGATCATCGGCGTCTTCACCAGCGGCATGTTGATGGTGGTGAAGCTGATGCCCTTGCCCGACAGTTCGCCCTGCGCGCAGCGGCTGAACGCGTCCAGCGCGGCCTTCGACGCCACGTAGGCCGAGAACCGCGGCGAATTCGCCAGCACCCCGATCGAACTGATGTTGATGATGTGGCCCCGGCGCCGCTGGGTCATGGTGGGCATGAAGCCCATGATCAGGCGCAGGCTGCCGAAGTAGTTCAGCTGCATGGTCCGCTCGAAGTCGTGGAAGCGGTCGTAGCTCAGCTCGATCGAGCGGCGGATCGAGCGGCCGGCGTTGTTCACCAGCACGTCCACGTGGCCGTGGTCCTCCAGGATCGTCGCCACCAGCCGGTCGCAGTCGGCCATGTCGGCCAGGTCCGCGGTGTAGGCGAACACCTTGCCGCCGGCGGCCTTCATCGCGTCGCGCGCCTTGAACAGCTCCTCCTCGCCGCGCGCCACGATCACCGTGACCGCGCCCGCGGCCGCCACCTTCTGCGCGGTGGCCAGGCCGATGCCGGACGAGCCGCCGGTGATCACCACCACCTTGTTGCGGACCTTGCCGCGCAGGCTGCGGTCCACGAACAGGTCCGGGTCCAGGTGCCGTTCCCAGTAGTCCCACAGCCGCCAGGCGTAGTCCTCCAGCCGCGGCACCGCGATCCCGCTGCCCTTCAGCGCGCGCTCGGTCTCGCGGCTGTCGAAGCGGGTGGGATAGGTGAGGAACTTCAGGGTCTGCCGCGGGATGCGGAAGTCGCGCAGCAGCATGCCCACCAGGCGCCGGACCGGCGGCAGGTTGCCCACCGCCATGCGCACCCCGCCGGGCACGAACGCGAACATCCGCGCGTCGATCCGCATGGTCATCTCGGGCGCGTGGCCGGCGCGGGCGAAGATGTTGAGCACCTCGCCCACGCGCTTGGGGTCCGGGTCCACCAGGTGGAAGGTGTGCCCGTCCAGCCGCGGCTTGTGGGCGATGTGGTCCATGGCCGCCGCCACGAAATCCACCGGCACGATGTTGATGCGCCCGCCCTCCAGGCCCAGCGTCGGCATCCACGGCGGCAGCAGTTCGCGCAGCTTCTTGAGGAAGGTGAAGAAGTAGTACGGGCCGTCGATCTTGTCCATCTCGCCGGTGCGCGAGTGGCCCACGATCATCCCCGGGCGGTAGATCCGCCACTTGAGCCGCTTCTCCGCCCGCACCAGGCCCTCGGAATCGTGCTTGGTGCGCAGGTAGGGATCGTCCAGGCCCTCGGCCTCCTCGAACATGTCCTCGCGGAAGACGCCCGGGTACAGGCCCGCGGCGGCGATCGAGCTGGTGTGGTGGAAGCAGCCGGCCTTCAGCCGCACCGCCAGGTCCAGCGCGTGGCGGGTGCCGTCGATGTTGGCCGCCTGCTGCTCGGCGGCGCCCGCGGTAAGGTCGTAGACCGCCGCGACGTGGAAGAAGTGCTGGATCTTCCTGGCCGCCAGGGCGCGCGCCTGCGCCGCGCCCACGCCGCAGTCCGGCAGGGTCATGTCGCCCTCCACGGCGATCGCCCGCTTGGGGTCCCAGCCCATCTTCCGCGCCAGCGCGTCGAACTTCTTGCGCGAATCCTTGCGCACCAGCAGGTACACCGTGCCGGTGCCCTTGCGCCGCAGCAGCTGGTCGACCAGGAAGCGGCCCAGGAAGCCGGTGCCGCCGGTAACGAAGTAGTTCATGGACTTCCCCCAACCCCAAGGCCCGCGCGACGCGCGCGTCGTCCGCCTACGTTGCCAGAGCCCGGCGCCGGGGACAATTCCCGGGCGTATTGATTCCAGCGGCGGGGGCGTGGTGTGATGCGGACTCCACCGAGGGAGACGCGCCATGTCCGATCTGCAGGCCCGGTTCGAGCAAGCCGCCAGGGACGTGCACGCGCTGGCCGAGCGCCCCGACAACGACACCCTGCTGCGGCTCTACGCGCTCTACAAGCAGGGCGCCGAGGGCGACGTCAGCGGGCCGAAGCCGGGCTTCTTCGATTTCGTCGGCACCGCCAAGTACGAGGCCTGGGCGAAGCTCAAGGGCACCGCGCGCGAGGACGCGATGCAGAAGTACGTGGACCTGGTGAAGGCACTGGCCGGCTGAGGCGCGCCGCCCATGGCCCGGCAGACCCGCCAGCGCATCCTGGATGCGTCCCTGTCGATGTTCAACGCGCAGGGCGAGCCCAACGTCACCACCAACCACATCGCCGACGAGCTGGAGATCAGCCCGGGCAACCTGTACTACCACTTCCGCAACAAGGACGACATCATCGAGCAGCTGTTCGGCGGCTACGAGCAGCGCATGGACGCCGCCCTCGGCGCGCCCAGCGGCCGCCTGCCCGGGCTGGAGGACATCTGGCTGCAGCTGCACCTGGTGTTCGAGTGCATCTGGGACTACCGCTTCCTCTACCGCGACCTGGTCGACATCCTCAGCCGCAACCGCCGCCTGCGCCTGCGCTTCGCGCGGATCCTGAAGCGGGCCGACGACCAGGCCCACCAGGTCATGCGCGGCCTGGTCCAGGCCGGGGTGATGCGCGCCTCCGCCACCGAGGTGGACGCGGCGGCCACCAACATCCTGGTGATCTCCACCTTCTGGATGAACTACGCCGCCGCCCGCGGCGACAAGGACGAGCAGGCCTCGATCCGCGACGGCATCGTGCAGGTGATGATGCTGCTGGCGCCGTTCCTGCGCGACGCCGAGCGCGTGCACCTCAATACGCTGACCCGCGCCTACCTCGACTGAGGGCGCGGCCGCCCCGCATGGTTCAGCGCGCGGCCCGCCGGACCGGCGGCTTGCGCGGCGTGCGGCGGGCCTTGCCGGCCTTGCGCGGCGCGCGCCGCGGCTGGGGCGCAAGGCCCAGCTTGGCCACGATCGGCGCCAGCCGCGCCTCCACCTCGCCGCCGAACCGCTGCACGCCGGCCACGCCGGCGCGCACGTCGCCGTCGGCGCGCCGCAGCGCGTAGCGGGCGTCGGCCAGGGCCTGCTCCACGCGGACCATGGCGCGGCGCGACACCGCGCGCGACTCGCGGCGGGCGGCGATCAGCAGCCCCAGCGAGGCCAGCCAGAGGTGGCGGGGCGACGGGTCCAGCGCCCGGGCGCTGGTGGACGGACGTACAGGCTTGCGGGTGGCCATGGGGCGG
>CAMLJA010000009.1 GCA_946480065.1 uncultured Thermomonas sp.
GGGCCAGCTGGTCGCGCGTGAAGCGCGGCGGCTGGGTTTCGGCGAAGGTATCGCGCTCGCATCGACCGGCCTGCTCAGCGAAGGCGCTGGCGAGAACCTGTTCCTGGTGTTCGAGGGCGTGCTCCACACCACGCCGGTCAGCGCTGCGCTGCTCAACGGACTGACGCGCAACTCGATCATCCGGCTGGCACGTGACGCCGGGATCGAAGTGGTCGAGCGCGACCTGCCGCGCGAATACCTCTACCTGTGCGACGAGCTGTTCATGTGCGGCACCGCGGCCGAAATCACGCCGATCCGCTCGGTGGACGGCCGCCAGGTCGGGGCCGGCAAGCCCGGGCCGGTGACCCGCCGGCTGCAGGCGCTGTTCTTCGGCCTGTTCAGCGGCGAGACCCCGGACCGCTACGGCTGGCTGGAGCCGGTCTCCGGCTAGGCCAGGATGTTGCCGGGGGCGAAGCGCAGGGTGGCCACCACCCCGCGTTCCGCGCCCGGGCGCACCCGCACGTCCCAGCCGTACAGCGCGCACAGGCGGCGGACGATCGACAGCCCGATCCCACCGCCCTGCGAATGCCCCGCATGGGTCCCGCGGTAGCCTCGCTCGAACAGCCGCGCGGCGTCCTCCGGGCTGAGCCCCGGGCCCGAATCCACGACGTCCACCGAATCCGCGCCGATGCGCACCACGACCTCGCCGGCCTGGGTGTACTTCACCGCGTTGCCGACCAGGTTGCCCAGCGCCACCGCCACCGCGGATTCCGGCGCGTCCACCCGCAGCCTGGCGTCGCCCTCCAGCCGCAGTTCCAGCGGCTTGCCGCCCAGCTGCGCCCGCTGGCTGTCCAGCAGCTGGCCCGCCAGCCGGGCCACGTCGCATTCGCCCACCGCGCGCTCGTTGCGCGAGAGCAGGAGCAGCGCGCTGATCAGGTCCGTGCACTGCTGCTCGGCGCGCTGGATGCGCAGCAGCCGCGTGCGCATGCGCTCGTCCAGGTCGGGCCGGGAGAGCATGAGTTCCACCGCGCCGCGGATCACCGCCAGCGGCGTGCGCAGCTCGTGGCTGACGTCGGCGTTGAACTCGCGGTCGCGCTGCACCACCTCGGTCAGGCGGCCGGCGTAGTCGTCCAGCGCCTTCGCCAGCTCGCCCACCTCGTCGCCGGCGAAGTGCGGCGCCAGCGCCTCCGGATCCGAACTGGCGCCGGAGCGGCGCAGCCGCTGCGCCAGGTCCGAGACCGGCGCCATCACCCGCGAGGCCGACCACCAGCCCAGCACCAGCGCCAGCGCGGTGAAGACCACCACCGCCGCGACCAGCAGCCGGTTCTGCTGGTCCTGCCCCTGCAGCGTCTGGGTGAGGTCGTAGGCCAGGAAGAACGCGTGCGTGGGCGTGCGCCGCACCGCCAGCTTGTAGGCGAACGGCTTGCCGTCCTCGCTGCCGTGCAGTTCGTGGATGCCGTCGGCCAGGCCGCGCCAGTCCTCGGGTGCGTTGGCCAGCTTCTCGTTCGCGTAGACCCAGCCCTGCACGCCTTCGAAGGCGAAGGTGGCGTTGCTGGGGTCACGCTGGAAGGCATCGGCGTAGGCGCTGATGTTCCGGTTCAGCGCGTCCGACAGCAGCTGGTCCTCCACCCGGGTGCGCAGCAGGGTGGTGGCGTAGGCGAACAGCCCGGTCAGGCAGAAGCCCAGCAGGGTGAAGGTGACGATGATGCGGGTGCGCAGCCGGCGCCGGCCACGCGGCCGCGGCGGGGCGGCCGGCTCAGCCGTCGGCATCGGGCGCCGCGATCCGGTAGCCGATGCCGTGGCGGGTCTGGATCATCGGGGTGGCGAACGGCTTGTCCACCACCGAGCGCAGCCCGTGGATGTGGACCCGCAGCGAATCCGAGTCCGGCAGCTCCTCGCCCCAGACCCGGGTTTCCAGCTCCTGCCGGGTGACCACCGCCGGCGAGGCTTCCATCAGCCCCTGCAGGATCTTCAGGGCGGTGGGGTTGAGCTGCAGCAGCTTGCCCTCGCGCCGCACCTCCAGCGTGTCCAGGTTGTATTCCAGGTCGCCCACGTTCAGCACCCGCGCCTGCGGGCCGCGGCCGCGGCGCGCCAGCGCGTTCAGGCGCACGTCGACCTCCTGCAGCGCGAACGGCTTGATCAGGTAGTCGTCGGCGCCGGAGTCGAAGCCGGCCAGCTTGTTGTCCAGCGAATCGCGCGCGGTGAGCATCAGCACCGGGGTCTGCTTGCGCGCCTCGTTGCGCAGCTTGCGGCAGACCTCCAGGCCGTCCATGCCGGGCAGGTTGAGGTCCAGCACGATGGCGTCGAATTCGTTCACCACGGCCAGGTGCAGCCCGGTCACGCCGTCGGCGGCGAAGTCCACGTCGTGCCCGCGGTCCTCCAGGTAGTCGCCCAGGTTGGCGGCGATGTCGGGGTTGTCTTCGATGACCAGGATGCGCATTGGCTGTTCCTTGCGGGGGACTCCGCCCCGGATGGGACCGCCCCGCGTCCGCGGGGTTCCCGGATTCTGGCACAGCGCCGCCGGCTGCACGTCGCGGACGCCGGCGCGCGGACAAACGAAGGCCCAGGCGGGTGAGGCCTGGGCCCAAATACCATGGTCTATGGTCACTGCTGCCCTACCCGGCGCGCCCCGGGGGAAGTGGAACGCGCCGCAGGGTCAGACTAGGCAGCGGACGATTAAGGCGCCGTCAAATCCGCGTTCGGCTTGCGTTGCGCGGCGCCCGCTCCTGCCGAGGCGACCACGTGGTCGATGACGCAGCCGGCCACGTCCACGCCGGTCGCGGCCTCGATCCCCTCCAGCCCGGGCGACGAGTTCACTTCCAGCACCAGCGGCCCGCGCCGGCTGCGGAGCAGGTCCACGCCGGCCACCCCCAGCCCCAGCACCGCCGCGGCCCGCACCGCGGTGCTCGCCTCGGCGCGGGTGACCCGCGCCGCGCTGGCGGTGCCGCCCCGGTGCAGGTTGGAGCGGAAATCCCCCTTCGGTGCCTGCCGCCGCATCGCCGCCACCACCCGGTCGCCCACCACGAAGCAGCGCAGGTCGGCGCCGCGCGCCTCGGCGATGAACTCCTGCACCAGGAAGTTCGCGTACAGCCCGCGCAGGGTCTCGATCGCCCCGCGCGAGGCCGACAGCTTCTCGGTCAGCATCACCCCGGCGCCCTGGGTGCCCTCGTTGAGCTTGATCACGTGCGGGGGCGGGCCGAGCATGGACAACAGGTCCCCGGTGTCGTCGGGATTGTCGCCGAATACCGTCACCGGCAGCCCGATCCCGGCCGCCGCCAGCAGCTGGTGCGAGCGCAGCTTGTCGCGGGCGCGGGCGATGGCGTCGGCGCCGTTGGGGGTGTGGCTGCCCATCAGTTCGAACTGCCGCAGCACCGCGCAGCCGTAGCGGGTCACCGACGCGCCGATGCGCGGCACCACCGCGGCGTAGCCGGCCAGGCGCCCGCCCTTGTAGTGCATCTCGAAGCCGTCGTTGCTGATCCGCAGGTAGCAGCGCAGCGGGTCCAGCACGCGCGCGCTGTGGCCGCGCTCGCGCGCCGCCTCCACCAGCCGGCGGGTGGAGTACAGCTTGCCGTTGCGCGAAAGGATGGCGAGCTTCAAGGCGTGCTCCGGGGAGGGCGGCGCGATCATTCCACCCGCCGGTTGCGTCCGCGTGAACGCGGCCCGGCCAGCGGACGCCGGCAACGCAAAGGGCGGCATCCGGAGATGCCGCCCTTCGTGTTGTCGGAACTGGAGCGGGTGATGGGAATCGAACCCACGCTAGCAGCTTGGGAAGCTGCAGTTCTACCATTGAACTACACCCGCGCGGGGCGACAGTGTATGCCGCGCGGGGCCGGCGGCGCAACGCGCGCCGGCCCCGCCGGTGGCTCAGAAGCGGCCGCCCACGGTGAGGAAGAAGCTGGAGTCGTTGCCGCCCTTCTGGCCCACGGTCAGGCTGCTGCCGGTGGTCACGTCCAGCCCGAACAGCTGGCTGCGCACGCCGTAGGTCAGGGTCCCGTAGGTGTTGTCGAAGGCCAGGCCCGGCACCGCGTACGGCAGCGTCCCCGGCATCGACTGCGCCTGCGCGAACGCCTGCTCCGGGGCGTCCTCGAACTCGCGGTCCCAGGTCAGGCGGGCGTACGGGACCAGGTGGTCGTTGATCGCGTAGCTCGCCTGCCAGCCGGCGCTGCCGATCAGCGAGTCGAACTTCTGCTCCGGATAGGCCAGCGACGTGGACAGGTCCGGGTCGCTCTCGGCGTAGCCGTCCACGGTGATCCGCTGCGAGAGCACCGACAGCACCGGCCCGTGGGTCAGCGCGCCGCGGCTGAAGTTCCAGCCCGCGCTGCCGCCGACCGACAGGTTGTCGCCGCCCGGCGAGCCGGTGTGGTACCGGGTGGACGGACCCAGGTTGACCTGGCGGGTGACGTCGAAGTCCAGGTTGGTCCAGGCCAGCTGACCGTTCGCCCACATCGCGCCCGACTGCCAGCCCACGAAGCCGCCCAGGGTGGCCTCGGTCTGGTCGAAGTCGCCGCGGCGCTGGCCGAAGTCGATGCTCTGGCGGCCGTAGCCGGCGAACCCGCCGTACACCAGGTTGCCGCTGCGCCAGCCGATCCCGAAGGACGCGGTCGGGCCCATGCCGTCGTAGCCGATGGAATCGTTGTAGCGCTGCTGGTCGCCGCGCACGTCGGCCCACCACTGCATGCCGTCGCCGTCGGCGCGGCCCATGCCGGAGATCGCGCCCTCCACCATCTGCGCGCGCGCGCGCCCGACCACCGCCGCCGAATGCGGCAGGATCGCGATCTGGCGCGGGCCCTCGATCGTCGAGATGGCGAAGTCGGCCAGCGCCTTGTGGGCCGCGGTGGTCGGGTGCACGCCGTCGGCGAACAGGTAGCTGGTGGCGCCGCCCGGCAGGTACGAGGCCGGGCTGCAGAACAGCGAGGAGCCGCCGGCGGGCGCCGGCTGGGTCAGGCAGGCCTTGTCGGTCACGTTGCTCAGGCCGAACGCGGCGGGGTCGGCCACCACTTCCTGCAGGAAGTGGAAGGTGTCCAGCGGGATGACCCGCAGCCCGGACGAGGCCAGGGTGCCGAACAGGGCGTCGTTGTAGGCCTGCGCCAGCGCGGTGCCCTGGGCCATGCCCAGCGCGCCGCCGGCGCGCGCATCGGGGGTCAGGCCGACGTCGGGCAGCGTGGGCACCAGCACGTACTGGGCGCCGGCCTGGGTCAGCGCGCCGACCACGCCCACCTGCGCCGCCACCGCGCCGCCGATGATGGCCGAGGCCTGCGACGGGTTGGCCTGCACCGCGAACAGGTCGTTGGCGCCGCTCCAGACCGTGTACAGCGCGTTCGGGTCCACCGTGTGGCCGGACGCGATGTAGGCGCTGTACTGCGAGGCCAGCGACGGGATGTAGCCCAGCGGCGTGGCGTAGCCCACCGCGTTGCGGGCGCCGCCCACGGCCCAGTTGTTGCCGTCGGCCGGCGTCGGGGTGGCGGTGGTGTTGCCGGTCCAGGCCGGCATCGCGTTGCTGCCGTAGAAGTCGGCCAGGTACTGCGACCAGACGTAGCCGGGATTGGTGGTGAACTGGCCGATGACGGCGCCGTTCGGGCCCAGCATCTGCACCAGCAGCGGGCGGAAGTAGCCGCCGTCGGTCAGGCTGTCGCCGAAGAACACGGTCTGCGAGAACGGCGAGTCGGTGGACGACTGCGCGGCGGCCGGCAGGGCGGCGATGGCCAGCGCGGCGGCCAGCACGGTGCGGCGGAGCGTTGCTTTCATGGGATCCTCGGTTGTGCGGCGACAGTACGTCGGCGAATGGCCCGGATGGTTTCACGAAACCGTAACGCTCACAAGCTGCGCCGCCGCACCTCCCCGCCGCCGCCGGAACAGGCGAGAATCGCGGCATGCAGATCCAGCTCAACGGCCAGCCCCGCCCGCTTCCCGACGGTGCCACCCTGCTCGCCCTGCTCCAGGCCGAGGGCCTGGCCGGCCGGCGGGTGGCGGTGGAGGTCAACGGCGCCATCGTCCCGCGCGGCCGCCACGCCGAGCACCCGCTGCGGGACGGCGACACGGTGGAGATCGTCCACGCGCTGGGCGGCGGGTGAAGCAAGGCGGTTGCGCGGCACGGCCGCGCGCCGTGCCGGATGCCCAGCCACCGATGGCCCGGCAGGACGATCCCAAGCAGCAAATGCTTCGCCATGGATGGCCGCAGTCGCCGTGTCGAGGCGCCACCGCCGCGCGCCATCGGCGATAATGCGGCGATGACAGACCACGCCCCGCACGACCCGCTGGTCATCGCCGGCAAGGCCTACGCCTCGCGGCTGCTGACCGGCACCGGCAAGTTCAAGGACCTCGACGAAACCCGCCGCGCCACCGAGGCCGCCGGCGCGCAGATCGTCACCGTGGCGATCCGCCGCACGAACATCGGCCAGGATCCGAACGAGCCGAACCTGCTCGACGTCCTGCCGCCGGACCGCTACACCATCCTTCCCAACACCGCCGGCTGCTACAGCGCCGACGACGCCGTGCGCACCTGCCGGCTGGCGCGCGAGCTGCTGGACGGCCACGCCCTGGTCAAGCTCGAGGTGCTGGGCGACGCGCGCACGCTCTACCCCGACGTGGTGCAGACCCTGGCCGCCGCGGAAACGCTTGTGCGCGACGGTTTCCAGGTCATGGTCTACACCAGCGACGACCCGATCCTGTGCAAGCGGCTGGAGGAGATCGGCTGCGTGGCGGTAATGCCGCTGGCGGCGCCGATCGGCTCCGGCCTGGGCATCCAGAACCGCTACAACCTGCTGGAGATCGTGGAGAACGCCAGCGTCCCGATCATCGTCGACGCCGGCGTGGGCACCGCCTCGGACGCCAGCATCGCGATGGAGCTGGGCTGCGACGGCGTGCTGATGAACACCGCGATCGCCGGCGCGAAGGACCCGGTGCTGATGGCCGGCGCCATGCGCAAGGCGGTCGAGGCCGGCCGCGATGCGTTCCTGGCCGGGCGCATCCCGCGCAAGCGCTTCGCCTCGGCCTCGAGCCCGGTCGACGGGCTGATCGCCTGAGATGACCGACCCGTTCGCGAGCGACGGGCGCAAGGCGCCGCCCAAGCCGTTCACCGTCACCGAGGGTCAGCGCAAGGTGCGCAGCTTCGTGCTGCGCCAGGGCCGCTTCACCGACGCCCAGCAGCGCGCGTTCGACGAACTGTGGCCGCGCTTCGGGCTGGACTACGCGGGCACCCCGCGCGACTTCGACGCCGCGTTCGGCCGCCGCGCGCCGCGCATCCTGGAGATCGGCTTCGGCAACGGCGAGGCGCTGCGCTACTCCGCGCAGCGCGACCCGGCGCGCGACCACGTCGGCATCGAGGTGCACGCGCCCGGCGTGGGGCGGCTGCTCAACGCGCTGGCCGCGGACGCTGCGACCAACGTCCGCCTCTACCACCACGACGCGGTGGAGGTGCTGGAACACGAGATCGCCGACGGGACGCTGGACGAGCTCCGGATCTACTTCCCCGACCCCTGGCACAAGAAGCGCCACCACAAGCGCCGGCTGGTGAGCCCGGCGTTCGCCGCGCTGCTGGTGCGCAAGCTGGCGCCCGGCGGGCGCTTGCACCTCGCCACCGATTGGCGGGACTATGCCGAGCAGATGTGGGACGTGCTGGACGCGACCCCCGGCATCGCCAACCGCGCCGGGCCGCGCGGCCACGTGCCGCGGCCGGACTGGCGCCCGCAGACGCACTTCGAGGCGCGTGGCCTGAAGCTGGGGCACGGGGTCTGGGACCTGCTGTACGACCGCTGCTGAACCGCTGACCCAGGACAGGAACGACGTCGCCGGATGGACACCACGCTGACGCTCACCGCCGACATGGAGCTGGTGCTCGGGCTGGTGTTCTTCACGATGGTGATGTTCCTGTTCGAGCGCATCCGCGCCGACGTGGTGGCGCTGGTGGTGCTGGTGGTGCTGGGCCTGACCGGGCTGGTCCCGCGCGAGGACCTGTTCGGCGGCTTCTCCGGCAACGCGGTGATGAGCATCATCGCCACCATGATCCTGGGCGCCGGGCTGGACCGCACCGGCGCGCTCAACCGGCTGGCGGCGTGGCTGCTGCGCCGCTCGAACGGGATCGAGTCGCGCCTGCTGCTGCTCACCACCGGCGCGGCCGGCCTGACCAGCTCGGTGATGCAGAACCCGTCGGTGATGTCGCTGTTCCTGCCGGTGGCCTCGCGGCTGTCCTCGCGCACCGGCCTGACCCTGTCGCGCCTGCTGCTGCCGCTGGCGGCGGCGATCGTGATGGGCGGCGGGCTGACCATGGTCGGCAACTCGCCGCTGATCCTGCTCAACGATTTGCTGGTGGCGGCCAACGCCAACCTGCCTTCCGGCGCCGCCACGCTGGAGCCACTGAAGATGTTCGCGCCGATGCCGATCGGCCTGGCGCTGCTGGCCACCTCGCTGGCCTACTTCCATTTCTTCGGCGGCCGCCGGCTGCGCGAGGACGGCGACGACGCGGTGACGCCGGCGCGCACCCAGAGCTATTTCTCGCGCGCCTACGGGATCGAGGGCGACGTGTACGAACTGGCCGTCACCGCCGATAGCCCGCTGGTGGGCATGAGCGTGGGCGACACCGAGGCCATGCACGGCGCGCCGCTGCTGCTGGCGCTGCGCACCGGCGACGACTCCCGGCTGGCGCCGCCGGCCGACAGCCGCATCTGGGTGGGCAGCGTGCTGGGGATGATGGGGCCCAGGCAGGCGGTGGCCGACTTCGCGCAGAACAACTTCCTGCGCCTGTCCACCCGCCTGCGCACCTTCGCCGACCTGTTCAACCCCAGCCGCGCCGGCATCTCCGAGGCGGTGGTGCCGCCGACCTCGCGCTTCATCGGCAAGACCCAGGCCGAGCTGCGGCTGCGCAAGCAGACCGGCATCAGCCTGCTGGCGATCAACCGCGACAAGCAGGTGCTGCGCGAGGACGTGCGCAACACCCCGATCCGCGCCGGCGACATGCTGGTGCTGCACAGCATCTGGACCGACCTGGCGCAGGCGGCCAAGGGCAAGGACTTCGTGGTGGTCACCGACTACCCCAAGGACGAGCAGCGCCCGCACAAGTTCAAGATCGCGATGGCGATCTTCGCGGTGTCCATGCTGCTGGCGCTGAGCTCGAAGATCCCGGTGCCGATCGCGCTGATGACCGGGGTGGCCGGGATGCTGGTGGCCGGCGTGCTGCACGTGGACGAGGCCTACGCCGCGATCAGCTGGAAGACGGTGTTCCTGATGGCCTGCCTGATCCCGCTGGGCTGGGCGATGGATTCCAGCGGCGCCGCGGCGTGGGTGGCCGGGCACACCCTGGAGCGGCTGCCCGAGGGCTTCCCGCTGTGGCTGATCCAGCTGCTGATCGGCGTGCTGACCACCGCGTTCTCGCTGGTGATCAGCCACGTGGGCGCGACCATCGTGATGGTGCCGATCGCGATCAACATCGCGCTGGCCGCCGGCGGCGACCCCACCGGGTTCGCGCTGATCGTGGCGCTGTCGGCCTCGAACAACCTGATGACCGCCTCGAACCCGGTGATGTCGATGATCACCGGGCCCGCCAACTACGGCGCGCGCGACCTGTGGCGGGTCGGCGGCCCGCTGTCGCTGGCCTACCTGGCGGTGATCGTGCTGGCGGTCAACCTGTTGTACTAGCCGGGCCCAGGCGCACCTGGCCGGCCTCGCAGTGCACCGCCACCGCGCGCAGGCGGTCGCCGCGGCACGGGCCGCCCACGCATTCGCCGCCGGCCAGCTCGAAGCTGGCGCCGTGCACCGCGCACACCAGGCCGCCGTCGCGGCTGCGCAGGAACTGCCCGGGCGCCCAGTCCAGCCGGCGCCCGGCGTGGGGGCAGACGTTGAGCCAGGCGCGCACCGCGCCGGCGGCGTCGCGGTGGAGGATCACCGACTCCGGTTCGCCGTCCACGCGCGCCTCGACCTCCAGCAGCGCGCCGGGCGGCAAGGCGTCCAGCGACGCCAGCACGGGCGCGTCCCCGGCGGGATTTAACGAACCGCTCACAACTGCCCCGCGCGATCTCCGGATACTTGCCGGCATTGTGTCATGGCGGCCGCGCGCCGCAGGATCGTCGACCTTGATCTCATTGTTCCGCCACCGCCGCTACCACCGCGCCCGCGCCGCATTCGCCGCGCCGCGGCGCCCGCGCCATCCCCTGCTGCGCGTGCTGCTGGGCATCGCCGGCATCGCCCTGCTGCTGGCGCTGCTGTTCGTCAGCGTGTTCGTCGGCCTGGCCATGCTGGGCGTGGGCATGGTGTGGCGGCTGTGGGCCCGGCGCGGGCGGCCGCTGGCCGCGCGCGCGCGCAGCCTGGACGGCGACTTCCGGGTGGTCGGCAAGGCCCAGCTCCCGCTGGCGCGCTGAATGGCCGCGCCGGATCCGCGCGACGACCTGGTGGCCGCCGCCCCGGCGCCGCGTATCCCGGTGGTCGGGGCCGACGGCGCCGTGCTGGGCGCCTTCCCGGTGCGCCGCGTGTACTGCGTGGGCCGCAACTTCGCCGACCACGCCCGCGAGATGGGCGCGGCGGTCCCCGCGGCCGGCGCCGACCGCGGCCGCCCGGTGTTCTTCCTCAAGCCCGCCGACGCGGTGGTGCCGGAAGGCGACATCCCCTATCCGCCGGGCACCGACGACCTGCACCACGAGGTCGAGCTGGTGGTCGCGCTGGGCCGCGATGCGCCGCCCGGCGTGCTGGCCGAGCCCGATGCGCCGGCGCTGGTGCTGGGCTACGGCGTGGGCGTGGACCTGACCCGGCGCGACCTGCAGGCGGCGGCCAAGGCCAAGGGCCTGCCGTGGGACACCGGCAAGGCGTTCGACCATTCGGCCCCGGTCAGCGCGCTGCGCCCGGCGGCGCTGGCGGGCGACCTGGACGCGCTGTCGCTGTCGCTGGAGGTCAACGGCGAATGCCGCCAGCAGTCCGGCCTGGACCGGATGGTCTGGCGGGTGCCCGAGATCCTGCACGAACTCTCGCGGCTGTACGCGCTGCGCGCCGGCGACCTGGTGTTCATGGGCACCCCGGCCGGCGTGGCCGCGCTGCGCCCCGGCGATGCCTTCGTGGCGCGGCTCGGCGGGCTGGCCGAACGCAGCGGCCGGATCCTGCCGCCCGCGGTGTAGGCTTGGCCCGGGCCAACCGGATGGAGGAACAGGCATGGGGATGATGGGGGAATTCAGGGATTTCGCGATGCGCGGCAACGTGATCGACCTGGCGGTCGGCGTGGTGATCGGCGCCGCGTTCGGCAAGATCGTCACCGCGCTGGTCGACAAGGTGATCATGCCGCCGATCGGGCTGCTGGTCGGCGGGGTCGACTTCGCGCGGCTCGGCATCGTGCTGAAGGAGGCCACGGTGGACGCGGCCGGCAAGGAGGTGCCGCCGGTGGTGCTGGCCTACGGCGAGCTCATCAACGCGCTGATCCAGTTCGTCATCGTCGCGTTCGCGATCTTCCTGGTGGTCAAGGCGATCAACCGCATGCACCGCAGGCCCGAAGCGGCCCCGGCCGCGCCGCCGGAAGAGGTGCTGCTGCTGCGCGAGATCCGCGACGCACTGCGCAAATAGGCAGCACCGGGCGGGACTTCCGCCACCCTGCGCCGGAGCCGCGGGCTGCTACGCTCGCGGCTTCGTCGTTTTTCGCGCCCGCCAGGAGACCGCACATGCGCCGTACCGCCCTCGCCTTCGCCCTTGCCCTGGCCGCAGGCCTGCCGCTGCAGGCGGCGCAGCCCACGTCGATCCCGGACGCCGCGCTGGCGCAGGCCGCGCCGCTGCGCGAACGCGCGCTGGCCGACGCCACCGGCTGGCGGGTGCTGGAATCGCTCACCACCGAAGTGGGCCCGCGGCTGGCCGGCAGCGAGGCGGACGCGCGCGCGGTGGAATGGGCCAAGGCCAAGTTCAAGGCGCTGGGCTACGACAAGGTGTGGACCGAGCCGGTGACGTTCCCGAAGTGGGAGCGGCGCAGCGAGCGCGGCGAGGTGCTGGGCGCGCACGCGCAGCCGCTGCGGCTGACCGCGCTGGGCGGCAGCCCGGGCGGCACGGTGGAGGGCGAGGTGGTGCGCTTCGCCGACCTGGCCGCGCTGGAGGCCGCGCCCGAAGGTTCGCTGGCCGGCAAGATCGCGTTCGTCGACTACCAGATGCAGCCATTCCGCGACGGCCGCGACTACCGCAACGGCGGCGGCATCCGCGGCGCCGGCCCGTCGGCGGCGATCCGCAAGGGCGCGGCGGCGTTCCTGATGCGCTCGGCCGGCACCGACACCTCGCGCGCGCCGCATACCGGCATGACCCGCTTCCAGGAGGGGCTGGCGCCGATCCCGTCGGCCGCGCTGTCCACCGTGGACGCGGCGCAGCTGGCGCGGCTGGTCGCGCTGGGGCCGACGCGCGTGCGGGTGGCGCTGGACTGCGGCTGGGACGGCGAATACACCTCGCAGAACGTCATCGGCGAGATCACCGGCAGCACCCGCCCGGACGAGGTGGTGCTGATCGGAGGGCACCTGGATTCCTGGGACCACGGCACCGGCGCCATCGACGACGCCGCCGGCATCGCCATCAGCATGGCCGCCGGCGCGCTGGTCAAGCCGCTGAAGCCGGCGCGCACCATCCGCGTGGTGGCGTTCGCCAACGAGGAAAGCGGGCTGTGGGGCGGGCGCCAGTACGCGCAGAACCACGCCGGCGACGTGGCGCGCCACGTGATCGCCGCCGAGAGCGACTTCGGCGCCGGGCACATCTACGGGTTCGACAGCAGCGCGCGCGACGCCCAGCCGGAGGCGATGCGGCAGATGATGCAGGCGCTGGCGCCGCTGGGCATCGAATGGCAGCCCGGCCAGGGCAGCCCCGAGTCCGACATCGGCCCGATGGCCGCGCTGGGCATGGCCTGGGCCAACCTGGCGCACGACGGCACCCATTACTTCGACCTGCACCACAACGCCGAGGACACCCTGGACAAGGTGGACCCCAGGGACCTGGCCCAGAACGTGGCCGCCTACGCGGTGTTCACCTGGCTGGCGGCGCAGGCGCAGGGCGACTTCGGCAGCGCGCCCAAGGCTGCGGCGGCGAACTAGGCCGAGCTGCGGCAGGCGGGCGGGCCCGGCCGCGGTCGGGCCCCCGCTTCAGCGACCGCGGGCCCACGCGGCCAGCAGCACCGCGGTGGCGGCAGCGACATTGAGGCTCTCCACCGCGCCGCTGCCCGGGATCGACAGCCGCAGGTCGCAGGCGGCGGCCAGCTGCGGCGACATCCCCTCGCCTTCCGCGCCCAGCACGTAGACCAGCCGCGGCGGCAACGCCGCGGCGAACAGGTCGGCCCCGCCGCGCACCACGGTAGCGGCCAGCGCGAAGCCGGCCCCATGCAGCTGGGCGATGCTGTTGTCCTCGCGCCCCAGGCGCACGAACGGCACCGCCTCGGCGCCGCCCTCGGCCACCCGCGCGGCCGCGCCGGACAGCGCCAGCGTGGAGGCCTTCGGCAGCAGCACCGCGGACACCCCGAAGTGCGCCGCGCTGCGCAGGATCGCGCCCAGGTTGTGGGGATTGCCCACGCCGTCTAGCCAGAGCGCGCACTGCGGGCCGGCCGGCAGGTCGCGCAGCCAGCTGGACAGCGGCTGCGGCGGCTCGCGCAGCACGTCGGCCACCACCCCTTCGTGGTGCCCGCTGGCCGCCAGCTTCTGCAGGTCGGCCTCGTCCACCACGCGGTAGCCCACGCGCTGCGCCACGCACCACTTCAGCAGCGGCTGCAGCTGCGGGATGCGCGCCTCCAGCAGGTAGAGCTTGCGGATGGCCTGGGGCCTGCGGTCGAACGCGGCGCGCACGGCGTTGAGGCCGTACAGGCGCAGCTCCGGCACGCGGGCGTCGGGCGTGTCGGGCGCGTCGGGCACTCCGGGCGCGCGCCGGGGCCGCGGCTTCCAGGGCGAGCCAGGATCAGGCATGGCCGCCGGCGTCCGGGGTTTCGGCTTCCAGCCGCTCCAGTTCGTGCGCCAGCGCCTCCGGCGAATGGGTGTACTTCGCCAGCAGCGAATAGAAGGCCGGCACCACGAACAGCGACAGCAGGGTGGAGAAGGCCACGCCGAACACCACCACCACGCCGATCGCGGCGCGGCTGGCCGAGCCGGGGCCGCCGAACACCACCAGCGGGATCGCGCCCATGATGGTGGCGATGGAGGTCATCAGGATCGGCCGCAGGCGCACGCCGGCGGCCTCGATGATGGCGCGGTGGATGTCGCGGCCCTCGTCGCGCAGCTGGTTGGCGAACTCCACGATCAGGATGCCGTTCTTCGCCGCCAGGCCCACCAGCATCACGATGCCGATCTGCGAGAACAGGTTCACCGTGCCGCCGGTGACCCACAGGCCCAGCAGCGCGCCGAGCACGCCCAGCGGCACCGTCAGCATGATCACCAGCGGGTGCAGGAAGCTCTCGAACTGCGCCGCCAGCGCCAGGTACACGATCAGCAGCGCCAGCGCGAAGGTCAGCAGCACCTGGCCGCCGGACTCCTGCAGCTCCCGCGCCTCGCCCTTCCACGACAGCTGGGCGTAGTCCGGCAGGCTCTCCCTGGCCACCCGCTCGGCCCAAGCCACCGCCTCGCCCAGCGGATAGCCCTCGGCCAGGCGCGCGCTCAGGGTGATCGAGCGCAGGCGGTTGAAGCGGTTGAAGTTGCCGGGCTCTGCGACTTCCTTCAGCGTGACCAGGTTGGACAGCGGCACCAGGGTGCCGTCGCGCGCGCGCACCTGCAGCGCGCCCAGGTCGGCGACCGATTCGCGGCCCTTGCGGTCGGCCTGCACCAGCACGTCGTATTCCTCGCCGTTGTCGACGAAGGTGGTGACGCGCACGCCGCCCATCATGGTCTGGAGCGCGGTGCCGATCGCGGTGGCGGACACGCCCAGGTCGGCGGCGCGCTGCTTGTCCACCACCACCCGCATCTGCGGGCGGGTTTCCTTGTAGTCCGAGTCGGCGCCGACCAGGCCGGGGTTGTCCGCCATCTTGTCCAGCATGATGTCGCGCCAGCGCGCCAGTTCGGCGTAGTCGGGCCCGCCCAGCACCAGCTGGAACGGCTGGCCGCGGGTGCGCACCAGCCCGCCGCCGACCTGGGTGCGCACGCGCACGCCGGTCATGCCCGCGAACTTCTTCTCCAGCGCGGCCGCGACCTCGGCGGTGCTCTGCTCGCGCTGGTCCCATGGCTGCAGGAACACGATGGCGCGGCCGGTGTGCATCTCCTCGGTGGCGCCGTAGCCGCCAGGCACGCGCGGGTTGGCGCGCAGGATCGGCTTGTCCGGGCCGATCTCGCCGGCCAGGATCGCCTCCACCTTCTTCATCTGCCCCACGGTGTAGTCGTAGCCCGCGCCTTCCGGGCCCTCCATCGACAGCTGGAACGCGCCGCGGTCCTCGGCCGGCGCCAGCTCGCTGGGCAGCATCCGGAACAGCAGCACCATCGCCACCAGCGCGGCCAGCATCAGGGCGCCGAACAGCCAGGCGCGGTGCACGTGGCGGTCCAGCACGCCGCGGTAGCCCTGCGCCAGGCGGTTGAAGCGCGCGTTGATCCACTCGCTGACGCGGTTGGAATGCACCGCGTGCGGTCCGCTGTGCGGGCGCAGCAGCTTGGACGCCATCATCGGCGTGAGGGTCAGGGCGACGAACGCCGAGATCGCCACCGCCGCCGCCAGCGCCACCGACAGCTCGCGGAACAGCCGGCCGCTGTTGCCCTGCAGGAAGCCCACCGGCAGGAACACCGCCACCAGCACCGCGGTGGTGGCCAGCACCGCGAACGCGACCTGCGCGGTACCGCGGCGCGCGGCCACCAGCGGCGGTTCGCCCAGGTCCACCCGGCGCTGGATGTTCTCCACCACCACGATGGCGTCGTCCACCACCAGGCCGATGCACAGCACCAGCGCCAGCAGCGTGAGCAGGTTGATCGAGAAGCCGAACGCGTACAGCGCGATGAACGAGGCGATCACGCAGACCGGCACGGTCACGGCCGGAATCAGCGCCGCGCGCACACTGCCCAGGAACAGCCAGATCACCACCAGCACCAGCACCAGCGCCTCCAGCAGCGTCTCGTAGACGCGGTCGACCGCGGCCGAGATGAAGGTGGTGGTGTCGTAGGCCACGTAGATGTCGGAGCCCTTGGGCAGGCTGGCGCCGATCCGCTCGGCCTCGGCCTTGGCCTCGTTGGCCACGTCCAGGCTGTTGGCGGTCGAGGTCTTGACGATGCCGATGCCCAGCGCCGGCTCGCCGTTGCTGCGGTAGTAGGCGCGGCGCTCGGCCGATTCCAGCGCCACCCGCGCCACGTCGCCCAGGCGGACCACGTAGCCGTCCGCCCCCTTGGCGATCGGCATGCGGTCGAACTGGTCCGCGCTGGCGTAGTCGCGCGCCACCCGCAGGATGAAGTCGCGGTCGGCCGACTCCAGGTGGCCGGCGCCCAGCTCCACGTTCTCGGCGCGCAGGGCGGCCTCCACGTCGGCCGCGGTCAGGCCGCGCGCCGCCAGCTTGTCGCCGTCCAGCCAGATCCGCATGGCGTAGCGCTGGCTGCCGCCCAGGCGCACCTGCGCCACCCCGTCCAGGCTGGAGAAGCGGTCCACCACGTAGCGCTGCGCGTAGTCGGCCAGCTGCAGGAGGTCCATGGTGTCCGAGCGCAGGTTGAACCAGAGGACCGGGTCGGAATCGCTCTCGACCTTGCTGATCTCCGGCGGCCTCGCCTCCTCGGGCAGGCGGTCGGTGACGCGGCTCACCGCGTTGCGCACGTCGTTGGCGGCGCCCTCGATGTCGCGGCTGGCGCGGAACTCGATGCTGATCCGCGAGCTGCCGTTGCGGCTGCCGGAATCGATGGTATTGATGCCCTCGATGCCGGACAGCGCGTCCTCCAGGGTCTGGGTGATGCGGGTCTCGATGACGCTGGCCGACGCGCCGGGGTAGTCGACCGAGACCGAGACGATCGGCGGGTCGATCGCCGGCAGCTCGCGCAGGGTCAGCCGCAGGAACGACATCGTGCCCAGCACGATCAGCAGCAGGCTCATCACCACGGCCAGCACCGGCCGCTTGATAGACAGGTCGGAGAGCTTCATCGGCTACTTCGCCGCGCCGGCGTCGGCCACCCGGGCGCCGGCCTGCAGCTTGCCGGTGCCCTCGACCACGATGCGGTCGCCGGCGCTCACGCCCTCGCGCAGCATGACCTTGCCGGGGACGCGCCCGCCGACCACCACGTCGGCCTTCTCCACCGTGCCGTCGGCCTTGACCCGCCACACGAAGGTCTCGCTGCCGATCTGCTGGACCGCGATCTCCGGCACCACCAGCGCCGGGCGGGTGGCGCGCGCCAGGCTGACCTCGACCAGCATCCCGGGCTTGAGCACGCGGTCCGGGTTGGGGAAGTCGCCGCGCACGGTGGCCGAGCGCGAGCCCGCGTCCAGCCGCGGCGACACCGCCGACACCGTGCCGGCGAACGTGCGGTCCGGATAGGCGGCCACCTTCCCTTCCAGCGCCTGGCCCGGGCCCACCCCGGCCAGCTCGGTCTCCGGCACGGGGAAGTCCACGTAGACGCGCGCGATGTCGTCCAGCGTGGCGATCACCGTGCCCGGCGTCACCAGCGCGCCGGGGCTGACCTGGCGGATGCCCAGCACGCCGGCGAACGGGGCGCGGATCACCCGGTCCGACAGGTTGGCGCGGATCTGCGCGACCTGCGCGCGCGCGGCGTCGCGGGTGGCGCGCTGCGCGTCCAGCGAGGACCGCGCGACCAGCTGCTGCGCCGCCAGCGCGCTCTGGCGCTGGTAGAGCTGCTCGGCTTCCTTGGCCGCGGCCTCGGCCGAGGCCAGCGCGGCCTGCTGCTGCTGGCCGCTGAGGGTGACCAGCGGCGCGCCGCGCGCCACGTCCTGGCCGCTCTCGAAATGCACCCGCTGCACGGTCTCGCTGACCTTGGCGGTGACCGCGACCGCCTCGCGCGCGTGCACCGTGCCCAGCGCGCGCACCGCGTCGGTCCACGGCTGCTCGCGCACCGCCTGGACCTCCACCGGGATGGCGGTGGCCGGCTGGCGCGCGCCGCCCGCGCCCGCCTCGCGCTTGCCGCAGGCGGACACGGCCAGCGCCAGCGCAACGGCGACCACGGCGGTTCGGCTACGGAAAGGCATCGGCATCGTCGGGCTCGCGCGGGGGGACAGGGATTCTAGCCGGGCGCCGGTCCGCCCTCCCCGTGCCATCGGCTGGGCAGGGCCGCTGTCAACCGGCGGGCCTTCCGTCAGTTACGCGGATCCGGGCGGACTGGATTCCCGCGCCGCCCGAAAACGCGAACGCCGGCATGAAGCCGGCGTCCGCCCGGGAATGTTAGCCACTGTCGCCGCCCGTAGGCGGCGGCCAGGCACCGTCAATCGCCCCATTGCCCCAGCGCGGCCAGTCCGTTGGCCTTGGCGCGCTCGAACACGGTCTGCTGGGCCTTGGCGTAGTTGCCCTGCATGTCCTGCGCCCACAGCTTGAGCGCGGCCTGCTGCATGGCGCGGCCGTAGGAGAACGACAGCGGCCACGGGTTCGGGCCCATGCGGTTCATCGCGTCCAGGTGCGCGGTGGCGTCCTCGTCGCTCTGGCCGCCGGACAGGAACACGATGCCCGGCAGGATCGCCGGCACCGCCGACTTCAGGCACATCAGGGTGGCCTCGGCCACCTCCTCCACGCTGGCCTGCTCGTCGCAGCCCTTGCCGGGAACGACCATCGACGCCTTCAGGATGGTGCCTTCCAGCATCACGTTCTGGTTGTACAGCGCGTCGAACAGCGCGCGCAGGGTGACCTCGGTGACCTCGTAGCAGGTCTCGATGTCGTGGTCGCCGTCCATCAGCACTTCCGGCTCCACCATCGGCACAAGGCCCTGCTCCTGGCACAGCGCGGCGTAGCGCGCCAGCGCGTGGGCGTTGGCCTCGATGCAGGTGCC
>CAMLJA010000010.1 GCA_946480065.1 uncultured Thermomonas sp.
TGACGATGCCGCCGGGCGAGTTGATGTACAGGCTGATGTCCTTCTCGGGGTTCTCCGCCTCGAGGAACAGCATCTGCGCCACCACCACGTTGGCCACGTGGTCGTCGATGCCGCCGACCAGGAAGATCACCCGCTCCTTCAGCAGGCGCGAGTAGATGTCGTACGCGCGCTCGCCGCGGCTGGTCTGCTCGACCACCATCGGCACGAGGTTGAGGGCTTTGATCGGGTCCATGGGGGCTCGCTGTCTGGGGTCGGGTTACTGGCCGATCGCTTCCTGGAAGCCGATGGCCTGGTCGGTGTGCCGGGCGTGCTCGGCGATCCAGTCGATCACCTGCTCTTCCATCACGCGGTTCTGCAGGCCCTGCATCAACTGGGGGTCGTTGCGGTAAAGGTCAATGACCTGCTGCGGCTGTTCGTAGGTGGAGGCGATCAGGCGCATGGTCTCGTTCAGGCGGGCCGGGTCGAGCCGCAGCTCGTTGCGGCGGGCCACCTCGCCCACCAGCAGGCCCAGCAGCACGCGCTTGCGGGCGGCGGCGCGGAAGGCGTCCAGGTCGGCGGTGGCCTGCTGGCCCTGGCGGCGCGCCTGCTCCTGGGCGGCGGACTGCATGCCGCGGGCCTCGTCCTCGACCAGGCGCGGCGGCAGCTCGACGTCCTTGTAGGCCTCGACCAGCTGCTCGCCCACTTCGCGGCGCAGGCGGTTCATCAGCGCGCCCTTGAGCTCGCGCTCCAGGTTGGTGCGGATCTCGGCCCGGAACTGCTCCGGGTCGCCGCTCTTGACCCCGAAGCTGCGGATGAACGCGGCGTCGACCTCCGGCAGCTCCATCTCGGACAGCTCGACCAGGCGGAAGGTGGAGGTGATGGTCTTGCCCGCGAACTGGGGCATGTGCCAGTCGGCCGGCAGGGTCACGTCGATGGTCTTCTCGTCGCCCGGCTGCATGCCGGCGATCGCCGCCTCGACCTCCTTGTACATCCCGCCTGAGCCCAGCACGGTGCTGGTGCGCTCGGTGCCCTCGGCCGGCATGCGCTGGCCGTCGATCACGCTCGAGGTCTCCAGGCTGGCCAGGTCGCCCTCGCGCGCCGCGCGCTCCACCTTGTTCCAGGTGCCGCGCTGCTGGCGCAGGTTGCCCAGCATGCGGTCGATGTCCGCGTCGGTGATCTCGGAGGTGTGGCGGACGACCTGCAGCTTGGCCATGTCCAGTTCGCCGAAGTCCGGCACCAGCTCCACCGAGGCCACGTACTTCAGCTCGTCGCCGCCGGCCTCGTCGGCCGGGACGATCTGCGGCGCGCCGGCCACCCGCAGTTCGTTCTCCCGCACCGCCTGGTCCATGCCCTTGCGCAGCAGGCCGTCCAGGATCTCGGCGCGGACCTGCTGGCCGTAGCGCTGCTCGATCACGCTGGTCGGCACCTTGCCGGGGCGGAAGCCCTTGATCCGCGCGGTGCGGGCGATCTCGCGCAGGCGGCCGCCGACCTGGTCGTCGACGTCGCCGGCGGGCAGGCTGAGGATGACGCGGCGCTCGAGGTTGCCGGTGGATTCGACCGAGACTTGCATGATGCGATGGCTCCTGGGCGGACCCCGCGGGGCCCGGTTGCAGACGGGAATGGGTTGGACCGGGCGCGGCGGGCCGCGCGGAACGCAGTAGTTTCGCCGATCGCGGGCCGGCTGTCATCTGCGCGGCCCGCGCGCGTTGACACCCCGGGCCCCGGGCTGGACAATGACCGGCCTTTCGTCACGCTGGCGCGCTACGGAAGCAGGAGTTCGGGGTGTAGCTCAGCCTGGTAGAGCGCCTGCTTTGGGAGCAGGAAGTCGCAGGTTCGAATCCTGTCTCCCCGACCAGCCCGCACTTCGGTAGGCAGGCGCACCGCCCGGATGCCACAATCCGCGCAGGCGCCCGTAGCTCAACCGGATAGAGCCCCGGCCTTCTAAGCCGGTGGTTGCAGGTTCGAGTCCTGCCGGGCGCGCCATCGGCGGCGAAGCAAGTGTTCCATGGTGGCTGTAGCTCAGTTGGTTAGAGTCCTGGATTGTGATTCCAGTTGTCGGGGGTTCGAGTCCCCTCAGCCACCCCACCCTTGCCCCGCCGCACCGCTTTGCACCGCGCCGGGGGTTTGCTACAATTCCGGTTTCTCGGGCCGTTAGCTCAGTTGGTAGAGCAGTTGACTCTTAATCAATAGGTCCAAGGTTCGAATCCTTGACGGCCCACCAATCCCGAGACGCCCGGCCCTGCGCCGGGCGTTTTCTTTTCCGGGTCCGCGGAGCCCGCCGCGGCGCGATTCCGCCGCCATGGCGCCGCTACAATGCCGGCGCGCGAAAGTGGCGGAATTGGTAGACGCCCTGGATTTAGGTTCCAGTGGACGAAAGTCCGTGCGGGTTCGAGTCCCGCCTTTCGCACCACTGCCCCGGCCTTGAAGCGCGCGCCGGGCGCCGCCATCTCGGGCTATGCTCCCCCCGTGCGGCATCCGCCGCGATTTCGCAGGAACCCGAGACATGATGCGCAGCGGCAACCCCGCCCTCAAGGAGGGCACCTTCCTCGACCTCGGCAGCGGCACCCTGGTGCAGGGCGACGCCGGGGCGATGACCCTCAACGGCACCGTCAACAAGACCGCGTTCCTGCTGGTCCTCACCCTGGCCGGCGCGCTGTTCACCTGGGCGCAGTTCTCGGCCGCGATGGCCGCCGGCAACCCGGGCGCGGTCATGCCCTACGTCTGGGGCGGCGCGATCGGCGGCTTCGTGGTCGCGCTGGTCACGATCTTCAAGAAGGAATGGGCGGCGGTCACCGCGCCGCTGTACGCGGTGCTGGAAGGCCTGTTCCTGGGCGCGGTCTCGGCGATGTTCGAACTGCGCTTCCCCGGGATCGTGATGCAGGCGGTCGGGCTGACCTTCGGCACCCTGGCGGCGCTGCTGCTGGCCTACCGCAGCGGGCTGATCCGCGCGACCGAGAACTTCAAGCTGGGCGTGGTCGCCGCCACCGGCGGCATCGCCCTGCTCTACCTGGTCAACATCGGCATGCGCCTGTTCGGCTTCGAGGGCATGGGCTTCATCCACGAATCCAGCACCCTCGGCATCCTGTTCAGCGTGGCGGTGGTGATCGTGGCGGCGCTGAACCTGGTGCTGGACTTCGACTTCATCGAGCACGGCGTGGAGCGCGGCGCCCCCAAGTACATGGAGTGGTACGCGGCGTTCGGCCTGCTGGTGACGCTGGTGTGGCTGTACCTGGAGCTGCTGCGGCTGCTGTCGAAGCTGCAGTCGCGCAACTGACGCGCGGCCACCGCGGGAAACGGAAAGGGCGCCGCAGGGCGCCCTTTCTTTTGCGATGCCGTGGCCGGCGAAAAGCGCCGGCGGCCGCCCCGCGACGAGCCCCTACAGGCGGCTGGCGATGGCCCTGGCGAACGACAGCGTGGTGCCCTCGCCGCCCAGGTCCGGGGTCAGCGAGTCCTTCGCCTCCAGGGTGGCGACGATCGCGCCGCGCAGGCGGTTGGCCTCGTCGCTGCGGCCCAGGTGGTCCAGCATCTGGCCGGCGGCCAGCAGCAGCGCGCAGGGGTTGGCGATGCCCTGGCCGGCGATGTCCGGCGCCGAGCCGTGCACCGCCTCGAAGATCGCCGCCTCGGTGCCGATGTTGGCGCCGGGGGCCAGGCCCAGCCCGCCGACCAGGCCCGCGCACAGGTCCGACAGGATGTCGCCGAACAGGTTGGTGGTGACGATGATGTCGAATTTCTCCGGCTGCATCACCAGCTTCATGCAGCAGGCGTCGACGATGATCTCGTCGCACTCGATGTCCGGGTACTGCTGGGCCACCTCGCGCGCGGTCCGCAGGAACAGCCCCGAGGTGGACTTCAGGATGTTGGCCTTGTGCACCACGGTGACCTTGCGGCGGCCGGTCCGGCGCGCCAGCTCGAAGGCGTAGCGCACGATGCGCTCGGAGCCGCGGCGGGTCACCCGCTGGGTCAGGGTGGCGGTCTCGCCATCCTCGGACAGGGCCTGGCCCTCGCCGATGTAGGCGCCCTCGGTGTTCTCGCGCACCGTGATCAGGTCCACGCCCGACGGGAAGCGCGACCTGGTGTTCGGGAAGCTCTTGGCCGGGCGCACGTTGGCGTACAGGTCGAAGCGCTTGCGCAGCTCCACGTTGATCGAGGAGAAACCGCCGCCCACCGGCGTGGTCAGCGGCGACTTCAGGGCGATGCGGTTCCTGCGGATCGACTCCATGGTGGCCGCCGGCAGCAGCTCGCCGTGCTTCTCCAGCGCCACCATGCCGGCGTCGGCTTCCTCGTACTGCAGGCCCAGCCGCATCGCGTCCAGCACGTGCAGGGTGGCGTCCATGATTTCCGGGCCGATGCCGTCGCCGCGGATGACCGTGATCGTTGTCATGCTTGGGGTTCCAGACAGGCGGCGGCCGCGCGCGCGGCGCGGCGCCGTGGGGAGAGTGGAACCCGCGATTATGGCAGATGCCGTGCGCCGCCGTAGGCGCGGCGCTCAGCCGTGGTCGTGCCCGGCCGGCGCGGCGGCCTGGCCCTGCTCCAGCCGGTCGAGGAAATCCACCGCCCGGCGCAGGTGCGGGATGACGATGGAACCGCCCACCACCAGGCCGACCGAGAACGCCTCGAACATCTCCTCGCGGGTCACGCCGGCCTCCAGGCACTGCGCCACGTGGTAGCTGATGCAGTCGTCGCAGCGCAGCACCATCGAGGCGGTCAGGCCCATCAGCTCCTTGGTCTTCACGTCCAGCGCGCCGGCCTGGTAGGTCTGGGTGTCCAGCGCGAAGAAGCGCCGCACCACCTGGTTGGGCTCGGCCAGGATGCGCTGGTTCATGCGCTGGCGGAACTCGGTGAACTCCGCGATGCGGTCGCGCTCGTCGCTCATGCGCCTTCCCCCCGCAGCAGCGGCTCGAACCGCCCGGCCCGGTGCATCGCCATCATGTCGTCGTAGCCGCCCACGTGGACGTCGCCCACGAAGATCTGCGGCACGCTGGTGCGGCGCGCCAGCGCCACCATCCGCTCGCGCGCCTCCGGGTCGGTGTCGATCCGGACCTCGGTCCAGGCCAGGCCCCTGCTCTTCAGGAAGTTCTTGGCGGCTACGCAATAGGGGCAGATCGCGGTGCTGTAGAGGGTGATCGGGGGGGTATCGCTCAAGGGACGCTCCGGGGAACATGGGGTGTCGTGACCGGTCCAATATGCGGCGCGGCGGCCCGCATTTCCAGCCGCTCAAGCCCCGTTCACGCCACCGACGCCCGGACGCAGCATCCTGCCAGCATGACCAACGCCCGTTCCCGCCGACTCCCGCGCCTGCTGCCCGCCGCGCTCGCCTTCGCCCTGTCCGCCGCCGCGGGCGCGCAGGACAACCGGCTGCCGGACATCGGCTCGTCGGCGGGCGCGGTGCTGTCGCCGGCCCGGCAGGCCGAATACGGGGCGATGACCCTGGCCCAGCTGCGGCACGAGGGCTACGTGCTGGACGACCCGCTGCTGGACGGCTGGCTGCGCGACGTCGGCCAGCGCCTGGGCGGCGCCAGCGACCGCCCGCAGCAGCCGCTGACCCTGTTCCTGCTGCGCGACCGCCAGATCAACGCGTTCGCCACTCTCGGCGGCTACGTGGGGGTGAACGCCGGGCTGGTGCTGGCGGCCGACCGCGAGGACGAGGTGGCCGGCGTGCTGGCCCACGAGATCGCCCACGTCACCCAGCAGCACGTGCTGCGCGGGGCCGAGAAGGCCCAGCGCGAGAGCCTGCCGATCCTGCTGGCCACCCTGGGCGCGATCATCGCCGCCCAGCAGGCCGGCGGCACCTCCAGCGGCGACGCCACCTCGGCCGCGGTGATGACCGGCCTGGGGCTGCTGCAGCAGCGCCAGATCGACTACACCCGCGACAACGAATCCGAGGCCGACCGCGTGGGCATCCGCACCCTGGCCCGCGCCGGCTACGACCCCGAGGCGATGGCGGATTTCTTCCAGACTCTGCAGACGGTGGTGCGGCTGAACCAGGGCGACGAACGCAGCCGGGTCCCGGGGTACCTGCAGACCCACCCGCTCACCCTGACCCGGATCAGCGAGGCGCGCGAGCGCGCCAGCCGGCTGGAGCCGCAGCTGGCGGTGGGCACCAGCACCGTCAGCACCAACCCGCTGCTGCCCGCCGGCCTGCGCATCCAGACCCAGGGGCCGCGCGGGCGCGGCGCCACCGGCGACTTCGGCTGGGCGCGCGAGCGCCTGCGCGTGCTCAGCGCCAACACCCCGGCGCAGGCGATCCGCGAATACCAGGCGATGGCGGCCAAGGGCCCGCTGGACGACGCCCGCCAGTACGGCCTGGCGCTGGCCCGCATGCAGGGCGGGCAGAACGGCGAGGCGCTGCCGGCGCTGGCGGCGTTGCTGGCCCGGCATCCCGACAGCCTGTGGCTGGCGGTGGGGCTGGCCACCGCCGAGGCGCACGCCGGCCGCACCGCCGAGGCCGACCGCCGGCTGGACGCGCTGCTGGCGCGCATGCCCACCCACCGGGCGCTGGCGCTCAGCTACGCCCGCCTGCTGGCCGAGCGCAACACCCGTGCGGCCGGCGAAAAGGCGGTGGCGGTGCTGCGCCCGCTGCTGGCGAGCGCCGCCGACGACATCCTGTTCCAGCAGGCCTATGCCCGCGCCAACGAGATCGCCGGCGACGAACTGCGCGCCGGCGAGGCCTGGGCCGAGGCCGCCTACCTGGGCGGACGCCCGGAGCAGGCGCTGGTCCAGCTCAACAACCTGAAGAAGCGGGCCAACCTGGACTACTACGCGCGCAGCCGGATCGACGCCCGGATCGCCGCGATCACCCCCACCGTGCTGGAGCTGCGCCGCCAGGGCATCCGCGACGAGGAGGCCACCGGCCGCTGGCGGCTGGGCGTGGACGGGGGCCCGGCGGCCCGGTGACAACCGTCACGAAAGCGTCATGGAACCGTCGTGTAATGACACGATAGCCGCGCCGCGGCGCTTTCCGCCCCCGGGACCCGCCCATGCAGAAGCGCATCCTGATCGTCGAAGACGAACCCGCGATCCGCGACATGGTCGCCTACGCCCTGCGCAAGGGCGATTTCGAGCCGGCCCACGCCGGCGACGCACGCGAGGCCCAGGCCGCGATCGCCGAGCGGGTGCCGGACCTGATCCTGCTGGACTGGATGCTGCCCGGCACCAGCGGGCTGGAGCTGGCGCGCCGCTGGCGCCGCGACGCCCTCACCCGCGAGGTGCCGATCATCATGCTCACCGCCCGCGGCGAGGAGAACGACCGGGTCGGCGGGCTGGAGGCCGGCGTGGACGACTACGTGGTCAAGCCGTTCTCCGCCCGCGAGCTGCTGGCGCGGATCCGCGCGGTGATGCGACGCTCGCGCGAGGACGACGAGGACGGCAGCGTGCAGGTCGGCGCGCTGCGGATCGACGGCGCCGCCCACCGGGTCTACGCCGAGGCCGGCGGCCAGCCGGTCCCGGTGCCGATCGGCCCCACCGAATACCGCCTGCTGCATTTCTTCATGACCCACCCGGAGCGGGTCTACAGCCGCTCGCAGCTGCTCGACCACGTCTGGGGCGGAAGCGTCTACGTGGAGGAGCGCACCGTGGACGTGCACATCCGCCGCCTGCGCAAGACCCTGGAGCCGCACGCGCTGGACGCGATGGTGCAGACCGTGCGCGGGGCCGGCTACCGCTTCTCCGCCGCGGCGTGAGCCGGGCGCCCGCCGGCGCGCCAGCGCCTAGACTGCACGCATGCCGCCCGCCGCCCGCTCCGCCTGGATGCGCACCCTCGGCCAGCTTGCGCTGGTGCTGGCGGGCGGGCTGGGCGTGGGCATGGCGCTGGGCCGGCCATGGCCGGCGCTGACCGCGGCGGCGCTGGCGGTGGTGGCATGGCACTACTGGAAGCTGCGCGGCGTGCTGCGCCGGCTGACCGCCCGCCAGCGGCTGGACCCGCCGCGCGGCGAGGGCGTGTGGAACGAGCTGGACCGCCTGCTGGCGCGCGGCCAGGACGAGATGCGCGCGCGCAAGCGGCGCCTGCTGTCGATGCTGCGCGCCTACCGCGCCGCCGCCGCCGCGCTGCCGGACGCGGTCGTGGTGGTCGAGCGCAACACCCAGCGCGTGCTCTGGTTCAACGAGGCCGCCACCCCGCTGCTGGGCCTGCGCCACCCGCGCGACCAAGACGCGTCGGTGGTGGCCGCGCTGCGCCCGCTGCCGATGGCGCAGTGGCTGGCCGCCGGCCGCCACGCCGAGCCGATGACCGACGTCGCCTCGCCCGCCGACCCCGGCCGGCGGCTCAACCTGCGGCTGATCCCGTATTCCGACGAACTGTGGCTGCTGGTGGCGCGCGACGTCACCCGCACCGTGCGGCTGGAGCACATGCGCCGCGACTTCGTGGCCAACGTGTCGCACGAATTGCGCACCCCGCTGACGGTGGTCCACGGCTACCTGGAGATGCTGGACCCGGAGGAGAAACCGGACTGGGCGCCGATGCTGGGCGAGATGCAGCGGCAGTCGCAGCGCATGACCCAGCTGGTCGAGGACCTGCTGGCGCTGTCGCGGCTGGAGGCGCGCGATGCGCTGCCGGGCGAACAGGTGGCGATGGCGCCGATGCTGGCCACCCTGCGCCGCGAGGCCGAGGCGCTCAGCCACGGCCAGCACCGCATCCGGGTGGACGACGACGCCGGGGTGGACCTGCTGGGTTCGAACAAGGAGCTGCACAGCGCCTTCTCCAACCTGGTCGCCAACGCGGTCCGCTACACCCCCGCCGGCGGCGACGTGGCGGTGCGCTTCGCCCGCGACGCCGACGGCGGCGCCACCCTGTCCGTGCGCGACACCGGCTACGGCATCCCCGCCGCGCACCTGCCGCGCATCACCGAGCGCTTCTACCGCGTCTCCACCAGCCGCTCGCGCGAATCCGGCGGCACCGGCCTGGGCCTGGCCATCGTCAAGCACGTGCTGGGCCTGCACGACGCCCGGCTGGAGATCGCCAGCGAAGTGGGCGCGGGCAGCACCTTCGCCTGCCACTTCGGCCCCGACCGCCTCCTGCCGCGCGACAACGACGCGCCCGACGCCACGCCATGAACGCAGAACGCCCCGCCCCACCGCTGCAGGACCCCGCGCTGTACGCCAACCGCGAGCTGTCGCAGCTGGACTTCAACTTCCGCGTGCTGGCGCAGGCGCAGGATCCGTCGGTGCCGCTGCTGGAGCGCCTGCGCTACCTGTGCATCAGCTGCACCAACCTCGACGAGTTCTTCGAGATCCGCGGCGGCTCGGTGCGCCACGCCATCGAGTTCGGCCTGCCCCCGGCCGCCGACGGCCTGCCGCCGACCGCCCTGCTCAACCGCATCCACGACCGCGCCGCCGAGCTGGTGGCCGCGCAGTACCGCTGCTTCGACCAGGAGCTGCGCCCGGCGCTGCGGGAGCGCGGCATCCGCCTGCTGCAGCGCGAGCAGTGGACGGACGAACAGGCGGCCTGGCTGCGCGCGCACTTCCGCGACGAGATCATGCCGGTGCTCTCGCCGCTGGCGCTGGACCCCGCGCATCCGTTCCCGAAGATCCTCAACAAGTCGCTCAACGTGGTGGTGCTGCTGGAGGGGCGGGACGCCTTCGGGCGCGAGGGCCACATGGCGATCGTGCGCGCCCCGCGCTCGCTGCCGCGCATCATCCGCCTGCCCGACGCCGACGGCGACGGCGACGCCTTCCACGACTTCGTGTTCCTGAGCTCGGTGCTGTCGGCGTTCGTGGACGAACTGTTCCCCGGCATGACGGTGCTGGGCGCGCACCAGTTCCGGGTCACCCGCAACTCGGAGCTGATCGTCGACGAGGACGACGTCGACAACCTGGCGCTGGCCCTGCGCGACGAGCTGCTGGGCCGCGGCTACCTGCGGGCGGTGCGGCTGGAGATCGACGAGCGCTGCCCCCCGGAGGTGGTGCGGATGCTGCTGGACAACTTCGAGCTGCCCGACAACGCGGTCTACAAGATCGACGGGCCGGTCAACCTCAGCCGGGTGGTGCAGGTGTACGACCTGGTGCACCGGCCGGAACTGAAGTTCCGCCCGTTCCAGCCGCGCCTGCCGCGCGACGTGGACGCGATGTTCGAGCGCATCGGCCAGGGCGACGTGCTGCTGCACCATCCCTACGACGCCTTCGCGCCGGTGCTGGAGCTGATCCGCCAGGCCGCCGAGGATCCCAGCGTGCTGGCGATCAAGCAGACCCTGTACCGGACCGGCAAGGATTCGCCGATCGTCGAGCACCTGATCCAGGCCGCGCGCAACGGCAAGGACGTCACCGTGGTGGTCGAGCTGCGCGCGCGCTTCGACGAAGAGGCCAACCTGGGCCTGGCCGACCGCCTGCAGGACGCCGGGGTGCAGGTGGTGTACGGCGTGGTGGGCTACAAGACCCACGCCAAGATGCTGCTGGTGGTGCGCCGCGAGGGCGCGCGGCTGCGCCGCTACGTGCACCTGGGCACCGGCAACTACCACAGCGGCACCGCGCGGGCCTACACCGACTTCAGCCTGATGACCGCCGACCCGGACATCGGCAACGACGTCCACCTGATCTTCCAGCAGCTGTCCGGGCTGGCCGCGCCGCTGCAGCTCAAGCGCCTGCTGCAGTCGCCGTTCACCCTGCACAGCGGGGTGCTGGAGCGGATCGGCCGCGAGGCCGCGCACGCGCGCGCCGGGCGCCCCGGGCGGATCGTCGCCAAGATGAACGCGCTCAACGAGCCGCGGGTGATCCACGCGCTGTACGAAGCCTCGCAGGCCGGGGCCGAGATCGACCTGGTGGTGCGCGGCGCCTGCACCCTGCGCCCGGGCATCCCCGGCGTGTCGGAGCGGATCCGGGTGCGCTCGGTGGTGGGGCGGTTCCTGGAGCACCACCGGGTCTGGTGGTTCGGCAACGACGGCGCCCCCGAGCTCTACTGCTCCTCCGCCGACTGGCTGGAGCGCAACCTGCTGCGGCGGGTGGAAACCGCGTTCCCGGTGCTGGACCCCGGACTGGCGCAGCGGGTGCGACGCGAGGGCCTGCTCAACTACCTGGCCGACAACCAGAACGCCTGGGACCTGCGCCCCGACGGCAGCTACGCGCGGATCGCGCCCGCCCCGGGCGAGGCGCCATTCTCCGCGCAGCTCTCGCTGCTGGACGGGCTGTACGCATGAGCGGTGCGCGCGCCGGCGATAATGCGCGCATGCCCGCGCCCGCCCGGCCACGCCGATGAGGTCCCCGCCCCGCCGCGCCGCCGCGCGCGAACCCGCCCTGCGCGACGGCGACATGCTGGCCGCGCTCGACCTGGGCTCCAACAGCTTCCACATGGTGGTGGCGCAGCGCGTGCTGGGCCAGCTGCGGGTGGTCGACCGCCTGCGCGAGAGCGTGCGCATGGCCGAGGGCCTGGACGCCGCCGGCGGCCTGGCCCCCGAGGTGCGCGACCGCGCGCTGGACTGCCTGGCCCGCTTCGGCCAGCGGATCGCGGACCTGCCGCCGCGGCGGGTGCGCGCGGTGGCCACCAACACCGTGCGCCGCCTGCGCGCGCCGCAGCAGTTCCTGGCCCCGGCCGAGGCGGTGCTGGGGCACGCCATCGAGGTCATCTCCGGGCGCGAGGAAGCGCGCCTGGTCTACCTCGGCGTGGCCCACGCGCAGCCGCCGAAGGACAACCAGCTGCGGCTGGTGATCGACATCGGCGGCGGCTCCACCGAGTGCATCATCGGCAGCGGCTTCGAGCCGCTGGAGCGCGAGAGCCTGCAGGCCGGCTGCGTGGCCAGCACCCTGCGCTTCTTCCCCGGCGGCAAGCTGACGCGCAAGCGCTGGAACGCCGCGCTGACCGAGGTCACCGCCGAGTTCCAGCAGTTCGCCGCCGCCTACCGCAGCCTGGGCTGGGACGAGGCGATCGGCTCGTCCGGCACCAACAAGGCGATCGGCGAGATCTGCGCGGCGATGAAGCTGACCAAGGGCGCGGTCACCGCCGAGGCGCTGCCGCAGGTGCGCGAGCGGCTGCTGCAGGCCGGCCGGATCGAGGACATCGACCTGCCCGGGCTGTCGGCCGAGCGCCGCCCGATCATCGCCGGCGGCGTGCTGGTGCTGGAGGCGGTGTTCGCCGCGCTGGGGCTGCAGCGGATGCAGGTCAGCAAGGCCGCGTTGCGCGAGGGCGTGCTGCACGACCTGGCCGGCCGCGGCGGCGCCGACGATCCGCGCGAGGTGTCGGTGGCCGCGCTGGTGCAGCGCTACGGCATCGACCCGGCGCAGGCGCGGCGGGTGGAGGCCACCGCGCTGCGCCTGTTCGACCAGGTGGCCGCGGCCTGGGGCCTGACCGCCGACGACCGCGCGATGCTGGCCCGCGCCGCGCGCGTGCACGAGCTGGGCCTGGCGATCGCCCACAGCGGCTACCACGTGCACGGCGCCTACGTGCTGGAGCATTCCGACATCGCCGGCTTCTCGCAGCAGGAGCAGCGCTACCTGGCCGCGCTGGTGCGCACCCACCGCCGCGGCGTGCCGAAGTCGGCGTTCGAGATGATCCCCGACCGTCTGCCGGCGAATGTCCGCCGCAGCGCCGCGCTGCTGCGGCTGGCGGTGCTGCTGCACCGCTCGCACGAGACCCTGGAGGTGCCGCGGCTGGCCTTGGCCGCCGACGGCGAGCGGCTGGCGCTGGCGCTGGACGAGGCCTGGCTGCAGGACCGCCCGCTGCTGCGCGCGGACCTGGCCGGCGAGCCCGAGGACATGCTGGGCCTGGGCGTGCAGCTGCAGGTCCAGGCCGGCTGAGCCGCGGCGCTCAGCGGGTGCCGGGGCGCGCGGCGAAGCGTGCGAAGCCCGGCCCGGCCAGCCGCAGGTTCTCGCGCAGGTAGGCGCGCAGGCGCGGCCCCGGCGGTTCCGGTTGCGGCCCGCCGAGGTGGCGCTGGAGCATGCTCTCCATCGCGAACAGATAGGCTTCGCGCGGCACCGGTTCGACCGGCGAATGCCCGCCATTCGGCTCCACCAGCAGCGTGACGGGGCTGCCCTGCGCCTTCAGCCTGGCGACGTAATCGATCACGCTGCGGATCGCCACCGTGCGGTCGGCGCCGCCGGCCATCAGCAGCAGCGGGCGCCGCATCTTCGATGCATTCGCCAGCGGCGATTGCGCGTGCAGGCGCGCGAACACTCCGGGATCGGTCGCATCCAGCGACAGCGCGTGCAGCGTCTGCTTCAGCGAGCGGTCGGGCAGGTCGCCCTGCTCGCCTGCGTCCACCAGCCAGCGCATCCCCCAGCCGAGGTCGGCCGGCGGCGAACCGGCCACGCCGACCTTGAACAGGTCGGGCTGGAAGGTCAGGCCCAGCAGCGCGGAGTAGCCGCCGAAGGAATGGCCGACGATGCCGACGCGTGCCGCATCGCCGATGCCCTGCGCCAGCAGCCAGCGCACGCCCTCCACGATGTCCCGCTGCACGCGGCCGTTGCCGTAGTCGCCGTCGGGCGCAAAGGTGTAGGCACGGCCGTGGCCGGTGGAGCCGCGGAAGTTCGACTGGAACACCACGTAGCCGCGGTTGGCCAGGAACTGCGCCACGCCGTCGAAGCCCGGCCGGAAGTGGTTGATCGGCCCGCCATGCACGTGCGCGATGAGCGGTGCGTGCGCAGCGTCCACGCCCGGTGGCAGCAGCACGAAGCCGTGCACGCGCCTGCCGTCGGACGCGGTGTAGGCAATGGCGAGCTTGCGCGCCAGCGCGGCTTCTTCGGGCGCACCGGCGGTGATGCCGGGATCGTCCAGGATGCGCCGCAGCCTGCCGTCCCGCGGGTCGTACAGGTACCAGCGCGGATCGCGCAAGGTCGCCGCGCGTTCGCTCACCAGCCAACGCGCGGAGGCGCCGCTGCCGGCCTGCAGGCCGATGTCGCGGCCCGGGAACCTGCGCACGATATCCGCGACCACCGCCCGGGCGTCGCCGATGCCGTAGGTCGCGGCGACGGTGCTGCGATAGCTCGCCGCCAACGGTTGCTGCGTGCGCGGGTCGACCACCATTTCGTCGAGATCGGCTTCACCCCGCGGGTCCTGGTGCAATGTCTGCAACCGGTCGTTTGCATCCAGCCGCATCACCCGCCGGAAATCCCCGCCCGGCGCCGTGCCGGCGGGATTGCCGGTCATCAGCAGGCTGCCGTCGGCCCGTGCCGCCAGCAGATCCAGTCGCTCCATCGGCCGCAGGCGCAGCACTTCACGCAGCGTGCCGTCGGGCCGCACGCGATACAGCGCATCGTGGTCGCCCTCGAAGCGTGACAGCGCGACGATGCGGCCGGCCGCGTCCAGCGCCACGTCGTGCATCCAGCGCACGTCCTCGCGCAGCACGGTGCGCCTGCCGCGCGCGTCCATGCGCACCACGCGCCAGCGCTCGCCCTTGCCGGCGGCAACACGTTCGCCCAGCAGCACCGCGGCCGGTTGCGAGGGATCCAGCTTGATCACCCGCCGCCGTTCGCTGCCGCCCAGCGGCACGCGCACGCCGGTGCGGCCGTCGCGGCCGACCATGGTCAGCACGCGCGAGGCGCGCAGGAACAACCAGCGGCCATCGCGGGACCACATCACCTGTTCGGCCTGGGTGCTGCCGACCAGCATGCGCGCGTTGCCGCCCCCGGTCGGCAGCAGCCACAGCGCGCGCGAATCCTTCTGTTCGCGCAGGTAGGCCACCGCATCGCCGGCCGGCGAAAGCTCGGCGGCCACCAGCGTGCGGTTTTCGAGGAAGGCCGCGCGCGGCAGGCGTGGCGCGCGCGGCAAGGCGCGTTGTGCGGCTTCCGCGGCGCGCAGGCTTTCAGCGGCCTGCGCGGGCAACGTGCGGGGTGCGAGCAGCAGGGCGCACAGCGCCAGCGTGCCGCACAGGCTTCGTAACGTCGTCATCGTCTGGTTCCTTCCACGTCCGGGTTCAGGCCGCCGCCGGCCGCGCACCCGGCGCCGCCATCGGCGAGGTGTCGAGACGCGGATACAGCAACCACAGGCTCGCCAGCGCCGGCAGCCCGATCGCGCCGCACAGCAGCACCCAGGCCCAGCGGCCGCGCGGTGAATGCGCCTGCCGCCCGGTCAGCCACACCGCACCGAGCAGCGCCAGCAGGCAGCACGCCCCGGCCAGCCACAGGATGGACGCAGGCATCGGCTCGGGCTTGGCGCGCAGCGGATCCTGCGCCGCGAACAGATCCTGCGCGCCCAGGCAGAGCGCGCGCAGCGCCGGCGACAGCCAGGTGTTGCGGTTGGTGTAGGCCGACGGCAGGTCGATCGAGAGGGCACGGCGTGCAACCGTCCGCGCCCGGCCCTTGCCGTCCACGCGCAGCACCTGCTGGTACGGATGCTGCAGTTCGCCGCTCCACACGCCCCGGGTGTAGGTGTAGGACACCAGGTAGCCGTCCAGCAATTCGATCACGTCCATCCGGCCGAGGTTGCCGACCGGCCCCGGCATCGCCACCCGCAGCAGCGGTTGCAGCAGGTCGAGCCCGTTCATCGCCTCGCGGCCGGGATAGAAATAGGCGGCGCGATCGCTGAGCACCACCAGGTTGTCGCCGGCCGGCTCGGGCGGGCTGGCCATCGCTTCGCCCGCAGGCAGGCGGATGCGTTCGAATATGCGCTGCTGTTCGCTGTCGTACTGGTAGGCGGCCTGCGCGTTGTACAGGTAGGTCGCGCCGTACGGCATGGTCGGGCCGGGAAACGCGGCCTGCTCCTCGCCCACGCCCATCTCGCCGATCCGGCGCTGGTCGCGCAGCCCGCGGGTGACGAAGCGCGCGCGGTCGTGGCTGTACACGAGGAAGAGATTGTTGTCGCCGTCGCCGAACTCCATCGGCGCGAGGTTGGTCAGGCTGCCCTGCACCGGCAGGTTGCGCAGCGGATAGGTCGTGTACACGTCGGACAGCGCGATCTGCTCGCGCCACAGCGCGGCCTCCGGGTCGCGGCTGTTCTCGATGCCGAGCAGCAGCATGTCCCTGCCTTCGGCGCGGTCGGCTTCGATGTTGCCGCCCTTCGGCGGCGTGGGCGCGTTGAGCGGGTGGGTGCCGCTGGCGGTCCACGACAACTCGACGCCGAAGCCCAGCATCCAGATCAGGAAATACGCGCCGACCTGCACCGGCAGCGCCACCGCCAGCACCGCCAGCGGATTGCGCGACGGCGCGGCAGGATCCGGCTTGAACGCGATCGCCAGCAGCAGCGCCAGGAAGGCGATGGCGACGCCCTGCACGCCCAGCATGGCGACGCCCGAGGCCTGCGAATACAGGAACAGGTTCGGCACCAGGAACGCCGCGAACGAGTGGCGGCGATTGCCGACCATCGCATAGGCGCCGGCGAGGTAACCGGTCGACGCGATTCCCCACGCCGCGATCGGCAGCAGCCAGTGGCGGACATCCACCACGCGCGCGGTGAGGCCTTCCTGATAGGCGGCGACCAGGAGGACCGGCAGGGCCACCGCCAGCAGCAACAGCAGCGCCCCCGCCCCGGTCAACGCACCCGCGATTTGCAGCCGGTGCAACGGCCGGTGCAGCAGGTTGAGCCATTGGTTCGGCTTGCGGTAGCTGCCCATCTGGTACATCCCCAGCAGCGCGCCGGCCGCGGCATACACCGCGCCGAAGATCTGGTAGACGATGACGGGCTGCTGGGCCAGGTCGACCATGCGGCTGAGGAAGCCCAGCACGGCCAGGTTGGCGAGGAAGGCCGCGGTGGCCCACGGGCGGAAGCGCAGCAGCTCGCCCTTGAACAGATCGATCATGGTGGTGTCCTCATGCCCTTGTCGGGCGTCTTGCGCGTCAGGCGGCAGCCGGCGCGGCGTGGTTCTTGGCCAGGAAGGCATTGACGGCGCGGTCCAGGCCGACCGGCATCGATTGCACGTTGCGGGCGCCGGCATCGCGCAGGAAGCGCTCGAACCCGTCGTCCTGGTCCAGCACCAGGTAGTGGTGCAGGCCGTCCAGGCGCTGGACTTCCAGCAGGCCGGGCACGCTGCGCGGATCGGGGCCCTTGAACGGCACGTCGGCCACCCAGTGGCTGACCCGCGCGGTGAACTCCTCCGGCGCCGACATGTGCATCAGCCGGCCGCGCTCGAGGACGATCAGGTTGTCGGCGACGCGCTCGATCTCCTCCATCTGGTGCGAGCAATAGATCACCGTGCATTCGTCGGCGGCGTTGCTGTACAGCAGCGACTCGAGGAAGGCGCGCTTGGCCACCACGTCCAGGCCCAGCGTCGGCTCGTCCAGCACCAGCAGTTCGGGTTTCTGCGCCAGCGCCAGCGCGAGGTTGAAGCCGGCGCGTTCGCCGCGCGAGAGCTGGCCCACCTTCTGCTCCGGCAGCACGTGGTAGTGGCCGATCACGCCGTCGAAGGCCTGCTGGTTCCAGCGCCCGTACTGGTGCTTCTGCATCGCCACCACCTGCGAGACGCGCATCCAGTTGGGCAAGGTGTGCTCTTCGTTGACGAAGCCGATGCGGGCGCGATCCTGCGGGCTCAGCGACTGACTGTCGCCACCCAGGATGCGCGCCTCGCCCGTGCTCGGCGGCAGGAAGCCGAGCAGGATCCGGAACAGGGTGGACTTGCCGGCGCCGTTGGCGCCGACGATGGCATGGATGCGGCCGCGCGGGATCGCAAGGTCAAGCCGATCCAGCGCCAGCTTGCGGCCGTAGCGCTTGGAGAGCGCGCGGGTTTCGATGACGAACTCGGTGGACATGGGAGGCCTCTTCGAGGGAGTCGTCGGGGGCGCGGCGAAGGAACTGCCTCAACGCAACTCGGCAAGCAGGTCCTTCTCCGCACTCCGGGCGACGGAGATGGGAGTCGCGCTCAGGCGATCTTTCGGGGAACCAACTGTTGGAATTCACGGGCGACCCGCGCCTGCACGTCGTCGGCCGGGAACCCCAGCGGGATCACGTCGTTGACGAAGCGGCCGATGGCGTCGTCCAGGCGCCGCTCGCGCTCATCGTCGGACAGGCGCTGGCGCGGCGTGGCCACGTACAGGCCCATGCCCTGCCGCGACTCCAGCCAGCCTTCGGTGGTGAGCTCGGCATAGGCCTTGGCCACCGTGTTCGGGTTGATGGTCAGCTGCTGGGCCAGCCCGCGCACGCTGGGGAGCTGGTCGCCGGGCGCCAGCTCGCCGGTAGCGATCTTCATGCGCACCGCGTCCACGATCTGGCGGCCGATCGGCCGAGCGTCGCCAGTGGCGATCTGGAGCATCAGCGGGCGGGTGCGTGCCATCCGGGGTCGTCCTTTCTGTACTATTTGAACTAGTACAGTACGAACGGCCCCGGATCGTCAAGCCCGTTGCGACGAAGCCCGGGAATCCGGGTGCGAAACCGGCCTTCGTGCCCGCCAGCGCCCGCGGCCGTTTGCCTCCGACGCGCGCATCCGTGCCTGGGTGGCGCC
>CAMLJA010000011.1 GCA_946480065.1 uncultured Thermomonas sp.
GGCGGCGACCTCGGCTGGCGCGGCCTGAACGAGATCCCGCCCGCCTTCGCCACCATCATCCAGCCGATGCAGCCCGGCCAGGTCGTCGGTCCCATCCGCGGCCCCAGCGGCTTCCAGCTGCTGCAGCTGGTGGAAACGCGCTCCCCGGCGGCCGGGGGTGGCGAGCAGGTCACCCAGTTCTCGGCGCGGCAGATCCTGGTGAAGGTCGATGCGGACACCAGCGACGCGGCGGCCAAGGCGGAAGCCGACACGATCGCCGCCCGCCTGGCCGGCGGGGCGGATTTCGCCAAGCTGGCCAAGGAGGCCTCCGACGACGAGGCCACCCGCCGCCGCGGCGGCGACCTGGGCTGGTTCGGGGCGGACACCTATGGCACCACCTTCGGCCTGCAGGTGGCCGCGCTGGCGGACGGCCAGACCTCCGCGCCGTTCAAGACCGATGCCGGCTGGGTGATCGTGCAGCGCACCGGCAGCCGCCAGGTGAATGCCGGCGACGACGCACGCCGCGCCCAGGTGCGCGAGACCATCGGCCGGCGCAAGCTTGAGGAAGAGTGGAGCCGGTTCCTGCGCGAGATGCGTGGCGAAGCCTTCGTGGACGTACGCGGCGCCGACGGCGCGGTCCAGCCCGCCAGCGGCGGCTGACGGGCCGCGCATGCGGCCGCGGCTCGCCCTGGTCCCGGGTGAACCCGCGGGGATCGGCCCCGAACTGGCGGTGCGCGCGCTGCAGCGCCGCTGGGACGCCGACCTGGTGGTCTACGCCGACCCCTCCGTCCTGGCCGGCGCGGCGCGCACGCTGGGCCTGCCGCTGCCCGCCGACCTGGCCGTGGTCGAACTCCCCCTTGCCCTCGCCCCGGTCCCCGGCGCACCCGATCCGCGCAATGCGCGGGCGGTGGTCGCGGCCCTGGAGCGCGCTGGCCGCGACTGCCTCGACGGCCGGCTGGACGGCGTGGTCACCGGACCGGTGCACAAGGCTGTGATCAACGATGCCGGGATCCCCTTCACCGGCACCACCGGGCTGCTGGCCGCGCAGGCGGGTCGCGAGGTGGTGATGATGCTGGCCAACGACATCGTGCGGGTGGCGCTGCAGACGGTCCACCTGCCGCTGCGCTCGGTCGCCGACGCGATCAGTCCCGATGCGCTGGCGCGCACCCTGCGGATCGTGCATGCCGCGCTGCGCGAGGAGTTCGGGATCGCCGATCCGCGGATCGCCGTGCTGGGGCTGAACCCGCACGCGGGCGAGGACGGCCACCTGGGGCGCGAGGAACTGGACGTGATCGCGCCCACGCTGGACCGGCTGCGCGCGGAAGGCATGCGGCTGGACGGCCCCCTGCCGGCGGATACCGCCTTCCTGCCGGCGCGTCTGCGCGAGACTGACGCGGTGCTGGCGATGTACCACGACCAGGGCCTGCCCGTGCTCAAGTACAGCGACTTCGCCAACGCGGTGAACATCAGCCTGGGGCTGCCGTATCCGCGGGTGGCGGTGGACCACGGCACCGCGCTGGACCTGGCCGGCACCGGGGCGGCGGATCCCTCCAGCCTGTACGCCGCGATCGCGACCTGCGCGCGGATGGCGCGCACCCGGGCGCGCGCATGAACCGCCGCGACGGCAATGCGCCGGCGGCACCTCCCGGCTTCGCCGCGGGCGCCAAGAAGCACCTCGGCCAGAATTTCCTGCACGACAAGGACGTGATCGACAAGATCGTGCGCGCCATCGACCCGAAGCCCGGCGACGCCCTGGTGGAGATAGGCCCCGGCCAGGGCGCGCTGACCTTCCCGCTGCTGGACACGCACGGCGAGCTGACCGCGATCGAGTTCGACCGCGACCTGCACGCGCCGCTGCAGGCCGCGGCGCGCGCCCACGGCACGCTGCACCTGATCGAAGGCGACGTGCTGGGCGTGGACTTCACCGCGTTGGCCGCGCGCGCCGGCGACGCGCAGGGGCAGCTCCGGCTGGCGGGCAACCTGCCCTACAACCTGTCCTCGCCGATCCTGTTCCACGCGCTGGACCACGCCGCCGCCATCCGCGACATGCACTTCATGCTGCAGAAGGAAGTGGTGGAGCGGATGGCCGCGGGCCCCGGCACCAAGGTCTACGGGCGGCTGTCGGTGATGCTGCAGGCCTACTGCGCGGTGACGCCGCTGTTCACGGTGCCGCCGGGCGCGTTCCGGCCCGCGCCCAAGGTGGAGTCCGCGGTGGTGCGGCTGGTGCCGAAGCCGGCCGAGGGCATCGAGGTGGCGGACCGGACCGCGTTCGCGGACGTGGTCCGCGCGGCCTTCGGCCAGCGCCGCAAGACCCTGCGCAACGCCCTGAACGGCGTGGCCGACGCGGCCGCGATCGAAGCCGCTGGGCTGCGCGCCGACGCGCGCGCCGAGCAGGTGGAGGTGGCCGGCTTCGTGCGGCTGGCCAACCTGCTCGCCGCGGGGTGAAGGAACGTTGATGCGGCGCGGCCGGCATGGCCGCTACACTAGCCGCATGGGCACCATCGACTACCACTTCGACATCGCGGTCGACACCCGCTTCCTGGACGACCAGTCCGCGCCCGACGAGGGCCGGTTCGTCTTCGCCTACACCATCCACATCCGCAACGACGGCAAGGTCCCGGCGCGCCTGCTGGGCCGCCACTGGCTGATCACCGACGGCAACGGCAACGTGCGCGAGGTGGTCGGCGAGGGCGTGGTCGGCGAGCAGCCGTGGCTGCGGCCGGGCGAAGGCTTCGAATACACCTCGGGCGCGGTACTGGAAACCGACATCGGCACCATGCGCGGCAGCTACGACGTGCTGGCCGACGACGGCACCCGCTTCGCCGCGCCGATCCCGCCGTTCACCCTGTCCGTGCCCCGCACGCTGCACTGAGGACGCGACCTTGGCGGTCTGGGCCATCGGCGACCTCCAGGGTTGCCACGACGTCACCCAGCGCCTGCTGGAGCGGATCCGCTTCGACCCGGCGGTGGACCGGCTGTGGTTCTGCGGCGACCTGGTCAACCGCGGCGGGCAGTCGATCGAAACCCTGCGGCTGGTGCATTCGCTGCGGCACGTATCGCACGTGGTGCTGGGCAACCACGACCTCTCGCTGCTGGCGATCGGCGAGCGCAGCCCCGACGACCAGCGCAAGGTCAACCCGGACCTGCAGGGCGTGCTGTTCGCCGACGACGCCCGCGAGCTGCTGGACTGGCTGCGCGGCCAGGAGCTGGCGCACGTGGACCGCGGGCTGGGCTGGATGATGGTGCACGCGGGGCTGGCCCCGAAGTGGACCACCCAGCTGGCCGAACGGCACGCGCGCGAGATCGAGGCACGGCTGCGCGGCGATCAGTACCGCAAGCTGCTCAAGCACATGTACGGCGACGGGCCCGACTGGTCGCCGCGGCTGGCCGGCAGCGACCGCGACCGCGCCATCATCAACGTGTTCACCCGCATGCGCTACTGCAGCCCGCGCGGGCGGATCGCGTTCGAGCACAAGGGCGAACCCGGCACCCAGCCGCCGGGCCTGTACCCGTGGTATTCGGTGCCGGGCCACGCGCCGCGCGACCTCAGGATCGTCTGCGGCCACTGGAGCACGCTGGGCCTGTTCGTGGGCCACGGCGTGCACGCCATCGACACCGGCGCGGTCTGGGGCGGCAAGCTCACCGCGATCCAGCTGGACGCCGAGGGCGTGAACATCGTGCAGGTGCCGGGGCGCGACGAGCCGGCGCCGCCGCCGAAGAAGCGGCCGTCGCGGCAGCCGCGGCGCGACCGCCCCCAGCGCGACCGCCCGCGGGACGGTCAGGCCGGCGCGTAGTCCACGGCCTCGAAGGCGAACGCATGCGACGCGTCCGCCGGGTGCGGGACGCGCGCGGTTTCCCGCCAGGCGGCAGGGTCGAAGCGCGGGAAGAACGCGTCGGCACCCTCCACCACGGTGTCGACGTGGGTGAGGTGCAGGCAGGTGGCGCGCGGCAGGGCCAGCGCGTAGACCTCGCCGCCGCCGATCACGCAAAGCTCGTCGCCGTCGCGCGCGGCGAGGGCGAGGGCTTCCTCCAGCGACGCCACCGCCTGCATGCCGTCGAACGGCGCCTTCCCAGCGCGCGTCAGCACCAGGTTGCGCCGCTTCGGCAGCGCGCGGCCCAGCGACTCCGCGGTGCGCCGCCCCATCAGCACCGGCTTGCCCAGGGTCAGCCCCTTGAAATGCCTGAGGTCGTCGGGCAGGTGCCAGGGCAGCGCGTTGCCGCGGCCGATGGCGAACCGGCGGTCGAGGGCGGCGATCAGGGAAACGCGCATCCGGGGAGGCGGCAGCGCGCCGCTCAGACCGCCACCGGGGCCTTGATCGCCGGCCACGGGTCGTACCCCTCGATGGCGATGTCCTCGAACCGGAAGCCGAAGATGTCCGTCACCTCCGGATTCAGGCGCAGCGCCGGCAGCACGCGGGGCGTGCGCGCCAGCTGCTCGCGCGCCTGCTCGAAATGGTTGGAATACAGGTGGGCGTCGCCCAGCGTGTGGACGAAGTCGCCCACGCCCAGCCCGCAGACCTGCGCCACCATGTGGGTCAGCAGCGCGTAGCTGGCGATGTTGAACGGCACGCCCAGGAAGATGTCGCCGCTGCGCTGGTAGAGCTGGCAGCTCAGGCGGCCGTCGGCCACGTAGAACTGGAACAGCGTATGGCAAGGCTGCAGTGCCATCTTCGGCAGGTCGGCCACGTTCCAGGCGGAGACGATCAGGCGGCGCGAGTCGGGATTGCGGCGGATCTCGTTCACCACCCAGCGGATCTGGTCGTGGGTCTGGCCGTCCGCGCCCTCCCAGCTGCGCCACTGCTTGCCGTAGACCGGGCCCAGCTCGCCGGCGGCGTCCGCCCACTCGTCCCAGATGCCGACCTTGTGGTCCTTCAGGTAGCCGATGTTGGTGCTGCCCTGCAGGAACCAGAGCAGCTCGTGGACGATCGAGCGCAGGTGCAGCTTCTTGGTGGTCACCAGCGGGAAGCCTTCGCGCAGGTCGAAGCGCATCTGCCAGCCGAACACGCTGCGGGTGCCGGTGCCGGTGCGGTCGGCCTTCTCGGTGCCGTGTTCCAGCACGTGGCCCAGCAGGTGCAGGTACTGGCGCATCAGCGTGGCTCCGGCGCCAGCGTCGGCGCGCTGCGCGAGCGCCACAGCCAGTACAAGCCCAGCAGCACCAGCGGCAGGCTCAGCACCTGGCCCATGGTGAGCCAGCCGAAGGCCAGGTAGCCCAGCTGGGCGTCCGGCTCGCGGACGAACTCCACCAGGAAGCGGAAGCCGCCGTAGAGCAGCGCGAACAGCCCTGACACGGCGTAGCGCGGGCGCGGCTTGCGCGAGTACCACACCAGCGCGCAGAACATGACCAGGCCTTCCAGCGTGGCCTGGTAGAGCTGCGAGGGGTGGCGCGCGAACGCGTCCAGCAGGCCGGCGTCGAACTGCGCCTTCAGCGCGCCGGCATCCATCGATGCGAACGGCTCCGGCAGCGCGCGCGGGAACACCACGCCCCAGCCGTCGAAGGCGGTGCCCTGGGTGGGCTTGCCCCAGAGCTCGCCGCCGATGTAGTTGCCGATCCGGCCGAAGCCCAGGCCCGCCGGGACCAGCGGGGCGATGAAGTCGACGGTGTCGAAGACGTGCAGGCCGTGCTTGCGCGACCACCAGGCGATCGCGGCCACCACGCCCAGCAGCCCGCCGTGGAAGCTCATCCCGCCCTCCCAGACGCGCAGGATCAGCAGCGGGTTGGCGATGAATTCGCCCAGGTCGTAGAACAGCATGTAGCCGATGCGTCCGCCCAGGACCACGCCGAGCATGCCGTAGAACATCAGGTCGCCGAAGCCCTGTTCGTCCACCCCGGGCAGCCGGCCGGCGCGGACGCGGTGGCGGCCCAGCCACCAGGCGACCAGGAAGCCGAGCAGGTACATCAGGCCGTACCAGTGGACCTGCGGATGCACGCTGCCGAGCAGCGGCAGGTTCCAGGTGCCCAGGTCGAGGGCGATGGGATCGATCTGGTGTAGGAGGATGTGGCTGGACGCTGGCATCCGCCTATTGTGCCGCAGATGGACCGGCGGCCGGGCCCTGACGCGGCACCAGCGCGCTACAGGATGACCGGCGCGTCCGGCAGCTCGTCCACGTCGGCCTCGCCCGGCGCGCGCGGGAAGTGGGTGGCCAGCAGCGCGCCCACCGCCTGCACGCCGGCGACCACCGCGTCGGCATGCTCGCCGGCCCGCAGCCGCTCCTCCATCAGCTGGCAGACGCCGCGCCACTGGGCGTCGCTGACGCGTCCGGCCAGGCCGCGGTCGGCCACGATCTCGATCCGGTGGTCGGCCAGCAGCAGGTACACCAGCACCCCGTTGTTGGCGGCCGTGTCCCAGACCCGCAGCCGCGCGAACGCGGCCTCCGCGCGCGCGCGCGCCGACACCCCGGCCAACACGTCGCGCAGCGGCAGCGCCGACTCCACCGCGAAGCAGACCTCGCCGCGGTGCCCGGCCTCGCCCTGCGCGATGGCCTCGGCGATGCGCGCCATCGCCGGCGCCGGGAACCGGGTGCGCGCGTCGGCGGTGGACAGGTGCGCCAGCAGGCGCGACAGGGTCCCGGCCATCACCAGCCTCCCGAGGCGCCACCGCCCCCGGACATGCCGCCACCGCCCGACCAGCCGCCGCCGGAGGAGCCGCCGCCCCAGCCGCCACCGCCCATCCCGCCGCCGGGGAAGCCGCCCCAGCCGCCGTGGCGCGCGAAGCGTCCGCCGCCGCCGCTGGCCAGGCCCAGCATGAAGCCGATGAAGGCCCCGATCCCGCCCACCAGCAGGGCCGAGGACAGCAGCCACGCCACCGCACCGCTGGCGCCGCCGCCGAACAGCCCGCGCAGCCCCGCCGGCAGCCGGCCGAAGAAGGCGCGCGCGAACTGCCCCACCACGAACGCGGCGAACAGCGCGAACAGCCAGTCGCCGCCGCGGTCGGCGCCGGTCGGGTTGTCCGCCACCGGTTCCGGCAGCGGCTCGCCGTCGACCAGCTTCACCAGCTGCGCGGTGGCCTCCACGATGCCGCCGGCGTAGTCGCCCTGGCGGAACTTCGGCACCAGGTATTCCTGGATCACCCGGCCCGCGGTGATGTCGGGGATCGCGCCCTCCAGGCCGTAGCCCACCTCGATCCGGACCTTGCGGTCGTCCTTGGCGACGACCAGCAGGACGCCGTCGTCCACGCCCTTGCGCCCCAGCTTGAAGGCCTCGAAGGCGCGCACGGCGTACTGCTCGATCGTCTCCGGGGCAGTGGTGGGCACCATCAGGACCTGCAGCTGCGCGCCCTTGCGCTGCTGCAGGTCGAGCGCCTGCCGCTCCAGCTGCTGGCGGGTGGCGGCGTCCAGGGTGCCGGTGGTGTCGACCACCGGCGAATCCAGCGCCGGGATCGGCGCCTGCTGCGCGCGCGCCGGCAAGGCGGCCCCGAGCAGCGCGAGGGCCAGCAGCAGCGCGAGCGCCACCCGGTTCGCCATCGCGAGGACCGCGGCGATCCGCGGTCAGCCGTTAGCGGGCGCGGGCTGCGGGGCCGGCGCGGCCGGGGCGCCGAAGTCCACGCTGGGCGGCTGCTGGATCTGGGCCTCGTTCTCCACCGTGAAGTTGGGCTTGGGCTTGTAGCCGAACACCATCGCGGTGAGGTTGACCGGGAACTTGCGGATGTAGGTGTTGTAGTCCTGCACCAGCTGGATGTAGCGGCCGCGGGCCACGGTGATGCGGTTCTCGGTGCCTTCCAGCTGGGTCTGCAGCGCCAGGAACTGCTGGTCCGCCTTCAGATTTGGATAGGCCTCGGTGACCATCAGCAACCGCCCCAGTGCTTGGCTGAGCTCGCCCTGCGCCGCCTGGTACTGCGCCAGCGACGCCGCATCGTCGGCGTTGACGTTGATCTGGCTGACCTTGGCGCGCGCCTCGGTGACCGCGGTCAGCACCTGCTGCTCGTGCGCGGCGTAGCCCTTGACGGTGGCAACCAGGTTCGGGATCAGGTCGGCGCGGCGCTTGTACTGGTTCAGGACCTCGGACCAGCCCGCCTTGACCGCCTCGTCCTTGCCCTGGATCTGGTTGTAGCCGCAGCCGCTCAGCGACAGCGCCAGCAGGATCAGCAGCAGGCCTTGCAGCAACCTTGGACCGCGCATGGGAAGCTCTCCGTGGGGATGGTGGGCGATGCCGCGCCAGTGACGGGCAGCGGCCGTTAAGGCCGCGTGCAGGCCGCGGCTCACCACTCGCCGGCGCCCGGCACGTGGTGGGACACCGCCTTGCGGCGCATCAGCAGGTTGAGCCACTCGACCAGCACCGAGAAGCCCATCGCGAAGTAGATGTAGGGCCGCGGCACGTGCACGCCCAGGCCGTCCAGGATCAGCACCGCGCCGATCAGCAGGATGAAGGCCAGCGCGAGCATCTTGACCGTCGGGTTGGCGTCGATGAAGCGGCCCAGCGGGTTGGCCGCCAGCAGCATGATGCCGACCGCGGTCAGGATGGCGAACACCATGATCGGGATGTGCTGGGCGATGCCCACCGCGGTGATCACCGAGTCCAGCGAGAACACGATGTCGATCACCGCGATCTGCGCGATCACCACCCAGAACACCTGCGAGGCCTTGGTGGTGCGCGGGTCCTCGTCCTCGCCGCCGGAGATCAGGTCGCGGATTTCCAGCGTGCCCTTCACCAGCAGGAACACGCCGCCCAGCACCAGCACCAGGTCGCGGATCGAGATGCCCAGCCCGAACAGCACGAACAGGTCGCGCTCCATCCGCGCCAGGAACGCCAGCATCACCAGCAGCAGGATGCGGGTGACGCAGGCCACCGCGATGCCCAGCTTGCGCGCCGCCGGCCGGCGCGCCTCCGGCAGGCGGCCCACCGCGATCGAGATGAAGACCAGGTTGTCGATGCCCAGCACGATCTCCAGCGCGCTCAGCGTCACCAGGGTCAGCCATGCGTCGGGGGAAGCCAGGAAACTCAGGTCCATTCGATTCTCGTCCAGCGCCGGCGCGCGGTCACAGGTAGCGCGGGCCCAGGACCAGCGCCCAGACCAGCACCACGTTCATCATCAGCACGAACACCGCCGCGGACCCCATGTCCTTGGCGCGCCCGGCCAGCTCGTGGTGCTCGTCGCCGTAGCGCTCGATCACCGCCTCCATCGAGGAATTCATCAGTTCCATCGCCATCACCAGCAGGCAGCTGCCGACCAGCAGGGCGCGCTCCACGCCGCCCTGCCCCAGCCAGAAGCCTAGCGGGCCCAGGATGACGAACAGGTAGACCTCGAGCCGGAACGAGGATTCGTGCAGCCAGGCGGCGCGCAGGCCCTGGAGGGACCAGAGCGCCGCCTTGAAGACCCCCGCCGGCCCCCGCGGCAGGTGCCCGTAGGTGTCAGCCATGCGTCGGCGCTCGGGGCGTGGCGGTCGGGGCGGCGGGCGGCGGGGGCATGGCGTCGGCGGTTGCAGGCAACCCATGGATTTTGCCACAAGCCCAACGCGGCCGCCCGCGCCGCTATTGCTGGCGCAGCGCCTCGATCGGATCCAGCAGCGAGGCCTTGCGCGCCGGGTAGTAGCCGAAGAACAGCCCGGTGGCGATGGCGAACGCGGCTGCCAGGCCGATGACCTGCAGGTTGAGCTGCACCGGCAGTTCGCTGAACCGGCCCAGCAGCAGCGCGCCGACCACGCCGATGGCGATGCCTATCACCCCGCCGATCAGCGAGATCAGCATGGCTTCCGCCAGGAACTGCCGGCGCACGTCGCGCGGGCCGGCCCCCACCGCCATGCGCAGGCCGATCTCGCGGATCCGCTCGGTCACCGAGACCAGCATGATGTTCATGATGCCGATGCCGCCGATCACCAGGCAGATCCCGGCCACCGCGCCCAGCAGCTTGGACATCAGGTTGGTGGTGGCGGTGCGGGTGGCCACGATCTGGCTGATGTTGCGGACCGCGAAGTCGTCGTCCGCGCCGGGCTGGATGCGGTGGCGCTGGCGCAGCAGCGCCTCGATCCCCGACTGCGCCGCGTCTAGGCTGCGGGCGTCGACAACGCCCACCGAGATCGATTGCACCGCGCCCGGCGGCATCCCCTGCGAGGTGGACAGACGCCGCCGCGCGGCCTCCAGCGGCACCACCACCAGGTCGTCCTGGTCCTGGCCGAAGCCGCCCTGCCCCTTCGGCGCCAGCGTGCCGACCACGGTGAACGGCACCCGGCCCAGGCGGATGGTCTGGCCGATGCCGTCGTCGTCGCCGAACAGGGTGGCGCGCACGGTCTCGCCCAGCAGCACCGGCTTCGCGCCGCCGCCGTAGTCGCCGCCCTCGAAGCCGCTGCCGGCCGCCACCTGCCAGTCGTTGATGGCGAACCAGTCCGGCTGCACGCCCTGCCACTGGGTGGAGGCATTGTTCTCGGCGTACACCACCTGGGTGCCGCCGCGCAGCGAGCCGGCCACGTACTGCACCTCCGGGATCTCCGCGCGGATCGCGTCCACGTCGCCCTCGGTCAGGCTGAACCGGCTGCCCTGGGCCAGGCGCGCGCCGCCCGGGCCCATGCCGCCGGCACCGCCGATGTCGAGCCGCTGCGAGCCCAGCCCGGACACCAGCTTGTCGATCTCGGCCTGGGTGCCCTGGCCGATCGACACCATCACGATGACGGCCGCGATGCCGATGATCACGCCCAGCGAGGTCAGCGCGCTGCGCATCCAGTTGCCGCGCAGCGCGAACAGCGCGGTGCGCAGGATGTCCAGCGGGGTCATGCGCGTGCCCCCGCGGTGCGCGGGCCGAGCTGGCCGTCGCGGATTTCGTACACGCTGTCGGCGTGCTCGGCCACCTGGGCATCGTGGGTGATCAGCACCACGGTGTGGCCGCCGTCGCGCAGGCGCTTGAACAGGGCCAGGATCTCCTCGCCGGTCCGGCTGTCCAGCGCGCCCGTGGGTTCGTCCGCCAGCAGCAGCGGCGGGTCGTTCACCAGCGCGCGGGCGATCGCCACGCGCTGCTGCTGGCCGCCCGACAGCTCGGTGGGAAGGTGCCCGGCGCGATCGCCCAGCCCCACCGCCTCCAGGATCGCCTGCGCCTTCTGGCGACGGGTGGCCGGCGGCACGCCCAGGTAACCCATCGGCATCGCCACGTTCTCCAGCGCGCTCATCCGGTTGAGCAGGTTGAAGCCCTGGAACACGAAGCCGATCTTGTCCCGGCGCAGCGCGGCCAGCTCCTCGGCGTCGAGGGTGGCCACGTCGACGCCGTCACAGCGGTAGCTGCCCGAGGTGGGCGTGTCCAGGCAGCCGATCAGGTTCATCAGGGTCGACTTGCCCGAGCCGGACGGCCCCATGATGGCGACGAATTCGCCGCGCTCGACGCGCAGGTCGGCCCCGCGCAGCGCGACCACCTCGGCCTGGGTGCCCTGCGAATAGACCTTGCCCAGCCCCTGCGTCCGGATGACCGGGACCGACGCGCTCACCGCGGCCCCGCCGGGTTTTCGCCGCTGATCACCAGGTCGCCCTCGCGGACGTCGCCGCTGACCTCGGTGGCGGTGCCGTCGCTGGCGCCCAGCCGGACCATCGCCAGCCGCGGCTTACCGTCCACGAGCTTGTAGATGGCAACCCGGGTGGCGCCGAGCTGTTCTTCCAGCGCGGCGTCCCAGCGCGCGCGCCGGTCGTCGTCCAACGTGCCGCGGAAGCCCGCGAACTGCTGGGCCAGGCGTTCGCGCATGCGCGAACGCATCTGCGCCTGCATCGCCGCATCGGGCGCGCCGCCGCCGCGCCCGCCCATCCGCATGCCGCCGCCAAACAGGCGGCTGCCGCCCTGCTGTGGCGCGCCCTGGGTGCGGGCGGGGCCGCTACGGCCGGCCTGGCGCTGCTGCATCCGCGCCAGGTCGGCGTCGAACGCGGCCTGCTGTGCCGGGGTCAGCGCCAGCGTGGCCGCGGCGGCGCGCAGGCCCTCGGCCATGCCGCCGCCGCGCGGGCCTCCCGGCGCCTGCGGCTGCAGCTGCGCGAGCGGCGAATTCTCGCCCGGCTTGAAGCGCAGCGCGGCGTTGCCCAGCTTGAGCACGCCGGGCTTCTTGCGCACTTCGATCTCGGCGTTGACGGTCAGGCCCGGCAGCAGGGTGCCGTCGCTGTTGTCCACGGTGACCACCACCGGGTAGGTCACCACGTTGTTGTTGGTGGCGGCGGCCAACCGCACCTGGTCCACCACGCCCGTGAACCTGCGGTCGGGGAAGGCGTCGGCGGTGAAGCCGACCGACTGGCCGACCTTGACCTGGCCGATGTCCGATTCGTCCACCGCCAGCTCGATCTTCATCTTCGACAGGTCTTCGGCGATGGTGAACAGCTCCGGCGCCTGCAGGCTGGCGGCCACGGTCTGGCCGGGTTCGATGGTGCGCGTCAGGACCACGCCATCGACCGGCGAACGGATCACCGTGCGCTGCAGGTTGACCCGGGTGGTCTGGGTGGAGGCGGTCTGCTGGCGGATCTGCGCCTGCGCCGCGTTGACCTGCGCCTGCGCCTGCTCCATCGCCGCGCGCGCCAGGTCCACGTCGCCCCTGGCGACCAGCTGCTGGCGGCCGAGTTCCGTCTTGCGCCGGTAGTCCAAGGTGGCGTTGCGCAGGCCAGCCTGGGCCTGCACGAGCTGCGCCCGGGCGCTGGCGATCTGCGCCGCGCCCTGCTCGATCTGCGCCTGGTAGGTGGAGGGATCGATGGTGGCCAGCACCTCGCCCTTCCTCACCGGCGAATTGAAGTCCACCCGCACGTCGGTGACTTGGCCGGAGATCTGGCTGCCCACGGTGACGGTGGAGATGGCGCTGAGGGTGCCGGTGGCGGAAATCGCCACCCGGATGTCCCCGCGCTGCACGGTCTCGGTCCAGTAACCGCCTTCCTCCGCGCCCTTGCGCTGGTGCCAGAAGTGCCACCCCAGGCCCAGCAGGGCGATGGCGGCGATGGCCACGCCGAACCGGCGCAGCGGGAACGGGTTGCGGGGACGGGCTGCGGGCATGCGGAGGGATCGCAGGTGGACGATGGGCCGTCAACGCGCCGGCGCGCGCCGCGTTGACACGCGGCTGCGGGTCAGGCCGCCGTGGTGAAGCGCAGCACGGCGCGGGTGCCGGCGCCGGGCGTGCTCGCCAGCTCCAGCGGCCAGCGGCAGCGCCGGCCCAGCCGGTGGGCGATCGACAGCCCCAGCCCGCGGCCCGCCTGCGCATTCTCGCCGCGGTAGAACGGCTCGAAGGCGCGCGCCAGCTCCTCGGCGTCCATTCCGATGCCGGTGTCCTCGATCTCCAGCGCATCGTCGGCAAGCCGCACCCGAACGCTGCCGCTGTCGGTGAAGCGCACCGCGTTGCTCAGCAGGTTGCCCACGATTACCTGGAACGCGCGCGGGGCGGCGTGCAGTTCCGGGTTGGCGTCGATCTGGAGGTCCAGCCCCACCTGCTTGTCCTCCAGCAGCGGCCGGATCTTGTCCAGCTCGGCCTCCAGCACCTCGCGCGGGTGGAAATCCTCGGTCTCCAGCGGGACCTGCTCGTCGCGGGCCAGCAGCAGCAGCGCGTCCATCAGGGCCTCCATCGAGGCGCTGGCGGCCTGGATCCGCCCCAGCGACCGGCGGGAGCGCGCCGACAGGCCGTCATCCTGCCCGATCAGGTCGGTGGCCACCCGGATCACGGTCAGCGGCGTCCGCAACTCGTGGCTGGCGGCCCGGGTGAAGTCGCGTTCGCGGGCGACGAACGAATCGACCCGCTTGCCCAGCACGTGCAGCGCATCGGCGATCTTGCGGACGTCGCCCTGCAATTCGCGCGGGATCAGTTCCGGCGACAGCGCGCGGGTGTCGGGGCGCAGCGGGTCCCAGCGCCCCACCACCCGCAGCAGCCAGTGCACCGGCGCCAGCATCCGCCGGGCCGTGCGGTAGGTCATCCAGCTCACCGTCACGATCGCGCCCAGCGCGATGAAGATGGCGACGATCGTCAGCGGCTGCACCTCGTGGCCGTTGGCCGCCTCCAGGCCGAGCATGCACAGCACCACCACCAGGCAGACGATCGCCACCTGGAGGAGGAAGGCCGCGCGGATGTTGCGCCAGGAGAAGGACACGGTGTTCTCGGCATCCTCAGGCCAATTGCCCGGAAATGTCGGCCACCCGGTAGCCGGCGCTCTGGACGGTGTGCAGCAGCGGCTTGTCGAAGGGCTTGTCGATCACCTTGCGCAGGTTGTACAGGTGGCTGCGCAGGGTGTCCGAGTCCGGCAGGCCGTTGCCCCAGATCTCGCGCTCGATCTCCTGGCGGCTCACCACCCTCGGCGACTCCCGCATCAGGATGGTGAGCAGGCGCAGGCCGATCGGCGAGAGCTGCAGCTCGCTGCCGGCGCGGGTGACCCGCAGCGAGGCCGGGTCAAGCACCAGGTCGGCCACCTTGAGCACTTCCGAGCCCACCTGCCGGCGCTCGCGGCGGATCAGCGCCCGCAGGCGCGCCTCCAGCTCCTGGATCGCGAACGGCTTGGTCAGGTAGTCGTCGGCGCCCGACGACAGCCCGGTCAGCTTCTCGTCCAGGGTGTCGCGCGCGGTCAGCATCAGCACCGGGGTGGACTTGCGCGCCTCGTTGCGCAGGCGCTTGCAGACCTCGATCCCGTCCAGCCGCGGCAGCATCAGGTCGAGCACGATCACGTCATAGGTGTTCTCCGCCGCCAGCCGGTAGCCGTCCAGGCCGTCGGAGGCGTAGTCCACCTCGAAGCCGCGGCTTTCCAGGTATTCCCCCACGAGTTCCGAGATGTTGCGGTTGTCCTCCACGATGAGGACCAGCCCGGCTTGTTCCTGCGTACGCATTGGTTACCCCTGTGTCTTCAGCTTTGTGAAACATGCCGCGTGGGCGGTGCAAGCGACGTGAAGGGATACCCTGTACCCGCCCCCGGGACCTTCGCCATGCCCTTCGACCGCTTCCTGCCGCCGCTGCTGTTGGCCTGCTCCAACGTCTTCATGACCTTCGCCTGGTACGCGCACCTCAAGCACAAGGAGGTCGCGCTGCCCAAGGTCATCCTGGCCAGCTGGGGGATCGCGTTCTTCGAGTACCTGTTCATGATCCCGGCCAACCGGATGGGCAGCAACTTCTACAGCGCCGCCCAGCTCAAGGGCATCCAGGAGGTGATCACCCTGCTGGTGTTCGCCGGGTTTTCCTTCTGGTACCTGGGCCAGCCGCTGAAGTGGAACCACTGGGCCGGCTTCGCCCTGATCGTGGCGGCGGCGTGGCTGATCTTCCTGGAATGACCGCCCCACCGCAGGCGGGCGGCATTCCGTGGCCGCGGAAGGCCACAAGCAACTCCGCTAGAACGGAATCCGCCCGATCAGGAGGTCGCGGTACATCACCCAGTCGCCGGCGAAGGAATAGAACGGATGCCTGAACGTGGCCGGCCGGTTCTTCTCGAAGAAGAAGTGCCCGACCCACGCGAACGCATACCCCGCCACCAGCGCCGCCAGCAGCCACCACGCATTGCCGCTCCTGGCCGCCAGCACGATGAAGCCGATCGCGAAGCTGGTGCCGGTGAAGTGCAGGCGCCGGCAGGTGCGGTCGCGGTGCTCGCCCAGGTAATGGGGATAGAACTCGCGGAAGCTGGAAAACCCCTCGCTCACCGCTTGGCCTCCTTCTCCGCCGCCTTCGCCTGCGCCCAGTACCGATCCTGCTCGTCCAGCGGCTTGCCCGCCAGCCCGCCGTCGGCCGCGGCCAGCGCCTCCATCGCGCGGAAGCGCGCCTCGAACTTGGCGTTGGCGCGACGCAGCGCGGCGCCGACGTCCACCTTCGCGTGGCGCGCCAAGTTGGCGCAGACGAACAGCACGTCGCCAAGCTCTTCCTCCAGGCGGTCCTGCGCGGCCGCGTCCGCCGGATCGGCGGCCACCGCGTCGAACTCCACCCGGACCTCCTCGATTTCCTCGTGCAGCTTGGCGATCACCGGCACCGGGCCGGGCCAGTCGAACCCGACCCTGGCCGCCTTGTGCTGCAGCTTCACCGCGCGCAGCCACTCCGGCAGCCCGCGCGAGATCCCGGCCAGCGCGGACGGATCGACCTCGCCCTTCTCCTCGCGCTCGGCGCGCTTGATGGCGTCCCAGTTGCGCAGCACCGCGGCACTGTCGTCGGCGGCATCGGCAGCCTGCGCGGCGAACACATGCGGATGCCGGCGCACCATCTTGTCGCAGATGGCCGCGACCACGTCGGCGAAGGCGAACGCCCCCGCCTCCTCGGCCATGCGGGCGTGGAAGACCACCTGCAGCAGCAGGTCGCCCAGCTCGTCCTTGAGGTCGCCCAGGTCGCCGCGGTCGATCGCATCGGCGACCTCGTAGGCTTCCTCGATGGTGTACGGGGCGATGGTGGCGAAGTCCTGCTCGAGGTCCCACGGGCAGCCGCCCTCGGGGTCGCGCAGGCGCGCCATGATGGCCAGCAGGGGTTCGATCGCGCTCATGCCGGCAGCCGCGCGCGCAGGGCGGGGTCGCCCAGCGCGAGGAAGTCGCCGTTGAGCAGGCCGTCGCGCTGGTTGTAGCGGAACGGCCGGCCGCGCGGATCCAGCACCGCGCCGCCGGCGGCTTCCAGGATGGCCTGCCCGGCGGCGGTGTCCCACTCGCTGGTGGGCCCGAAGCGGGGATACAGGTCGATCGCGCCCTCGGCGATGCGGCAGAACTTCAGCGACGAGCCGCAGCCCACCACCTCGCTGCCCGGCAGCGCGTCCAGCAGCGCCTGCGTGCGCGCGTCGCGGTGCGAGCGGCTGGCGGCGACGCGCGGCGGCGACGCGGCGGGGATACGCGCATGGATGGGCCGGTCGTCGTCGCCCTCGCGGCGGAACGCCCCGCGGCCGGGGGCGCCGTGCCACAGCGCGCCGGTCACCGGCTGCTGGATCACCCCGAAGGTGGCCACGCCGTCCTCGACCAGGGCGATGTTGACGGTGAACTCGCCGTTGCGCTTCACGAACTCGCGGGTGCCGTCCAGCGGATCGACCACCCACAGCCGGGTCCACGCCCGGCGCCCGGCGATGTCGGCGTCCCGGGACTCCTCCGACAGCACCGGGATGTCCGGGGTCAGCGCGCGCAGGCCTTCGACGATGCAGCGGTGCGCGGCCAGGTCGGCCTCGGTCAGCGGCGAGCGGTCCTCCTTGTGCCGGACCGCGGCGTCCTCTTCGAAAGACGCGCTGTCGTACACCGCAAGGATCGCGGCGGCCGCGCGGCGCGCGATCTCGACCACGCCGTCGCGCAGGGCATCATCCATGGGCCTGCTGCCCAAGCCATTCGCGGACCAGGAACAGCGCGGCGATGCTGCGGCCCTCGGAGAACTCCTCGCGCAGGATCAGCTGGCCCAGGTCGGCCAGCTTCCACGGCACCACCTCCAGTTCCTCCGGCTCGTCGCCGGCCAGCCGCTGCGGGTACAGGTCGCGCGCCAGCACCAAGTGGGTCTGGTGGCTCATGTAGGTGGGCGCCAGGGTCAGGCTGCGCAGCACGCGCACGTCGCGCGCGCCGTAGCCGGCCTCTTCCATCAGCTCGCGGTTGGCCGCGTGCTCGGGCGTTTCGCCGGCGTCGATGCGGCCCTTGACCAGCCCCAGCTCGTAGCGGTGCACGCCCGCCGCGTATTCGCGCACCAGCAGCACCGTCTCGGCATCCAGCATCGGCACCACCGCCACCGCCCCGTGGCCGCGCCCGTGCAGGCGCTCGTAGCGGCGGCGCTCGCCGTTGGAGAACTCAAGGTCCAGCCGCTCCATGCGGTACGGGCCGGCATCGTGCTCGGTGACGCCGTGGATCACGGGCAGGCGGCGGCTCATGCGGCCGCCCTGGCGGCGATAATGGCGGGATGAAAGAGGTTCACGACCCCATGATAGCCGCGGCCGATGACTGGCGCGCGCGAGACCTGGCGGTGCTCTGGCACCCCTGCACGCAGATGCGCGAGCACCCCGGCGCGCTGCCGCTGTTCCCGGTGGCGCGCGGCGAGGGCGCCTGGCTCGTGGGCATGGACGGCCGCCGCCTGCTGGACGGCGTGAGCAGCTGGTGGACTAACCTCCACGGGCACGCCGAGCCACGCATCGCCGACGCCATCGGCCGCCAGGCGCACGCACTGGAGCAGGTCATCCTGGCCGGGTTCTCGCACGCCCCCGCGGTGGAGCTGGCCGAGCGCCTGCTGGCGGTCGCCCCGCGCGAGCCCGGCCGCGCGCCGCTGGCCAAGGTGTTCTATGCCGACAACGGTTCGTCGGGCGTGGAGGTGGCGCTCAAGATGGCGTTCCACTGGTTCCACAACCGCGGCGAGCACCGGCGCACCCGCTTCA
>CAMLJA010000012.1 GCA_946480065.1 uncultured Thermomonas sp.
GCCCTCCAGCTCCTGGATGATCTTGCCGTTGCCGCGCACCGGGCCGTCCAGGCGCTGCAGGTTGCAGTTCACCACGAACACCAGGTTGTCCAGGCCCTCGCGGCCGGCCACGCCGATGGCGCCCAGCGATTCGGGCTCGTCGGTCTCGCCGTCGCCCAGGAAGCACCAGACCTTGCGGTCGGTCTTAGGCATCAGGCCGCGCGCCTCCAGGTACTTCCAGCTGCGCGCCTGGTAGATGGCGGCGATCGGGCCCAGGCCCATGCTGACGGTGGGGGTCTGCCAGAACTCCGGCATCAGCCACGGGTGCGGGTAGCTGCTGATGCCGCGGCCGTCGACCTCCATGCGGAAATTGTCCAGCTGCGACTCGCTGATGCGGCCCTCCAGGAAGGCGCGGGCGTAGATGCCGGGGCTGCTGTGGCCCTGGATGTACAGCAGGTCGCCGGGGTGCTCGGCCGACGGCGCGCGCCAGAAGTGGTTGAAGCCGACGTCGTACAGGGTGGCGCTGGAGGCGAAGCTGGCGATGTGGCCGCCCAGCTCGCCCGGCTTGCGGTTGGCGCGCACCACCATGGCCATCGCGTTCCAGCGGATCATCGAGCGGATCCGCCACTCCAGGGTGGCGTCGCCCGGGAACGCCGGCTCCAGGTGGGTGGGGATGGTGTTGACGTATTCGGTGGTGGGCGCGAACGGCAGGTGCGCGCCGGCGCGGCGGGTCAGTTCCACCATGCCTTCCAGCAGCTGGTGGGCGCGCGCCGGGCCGTCGTGGTCGATGACCGCCTTGATCGACTCGATCCACTCCCGCGACTCGGTCGGGTCGGGATCGTTCTGCAGCATCTCATTGAGCCAGTTCATCGATAGCGCTCCAGGGCCAAAGGCGGTCGGTCGGATGCGAGTCTAGCAAGCCGGGGGTGCCGACCGCCGGGCCACTTCCATTTATACCCGGGCGAATCCTGACGTCGCCGCCCGCAGCGAAACGGGCGGCCCGGAAGCGGCGTGTCCCGCGCACGTCAGCGATGTGAAACTCTCTTCACGCCGGCCGCCGCTATCCTCGGCCCCCGTGCCGTTCGCGGTGGCGCCGGCGGCCGGGGAAACGCTGGACAGCAGCGTCGTCGCCTTCCCCGCCAACCCCCGTGCCGCATGCCGAACACGCCGTCCCCGCTCCGCCAGTCGCTCGCCCTCTATGCCCTGCTGGGCGGCGCGATCCTGCTGGTCGTGGTGCTGCCGTTCCTGCTGGTCCGCCACGCCCACGAGCAGGCCGACGCCGCCAACGACGCCGTCAGCCACACCGCCCGGGTCGAGGTGGCGGTGCAGTCGCTGATGTACGACCTGCGCAACCGCGAGTCGGCGACGCTGGCCTATGCCTTCGGCCACGGCTCCCCCGCCATCCGCCAGCGCCTGGAGGAAAGCCGGCGCGAGATCCCGCAGAACCTCGCCATCCTGCGCGCGCTGACCCGCGACAACCCGGAGCAGCAGGTGCGGGTGGGGCGGCTGTCCTCGGTGATCGAGCAGCGCGGCCAGTTGATAGAGACCCTGCTGGCGGTGCCCCCCGGCAGCGCCGACCAGCGCGACATCGAGTGGCTGCTGGACCGCAACCCGCTGCGCACCATCGGCAAGGAAATCTCCGACACGGAAGTCGCGCTGCTGGACGCGCGGCGCGCCCGGGCCGACCGCCTGGACGCGCGCAGCCGCAGCCTGACCTGGGGGGCGATGGCGGCGCAGCTGCTGATGCTGGGCGCGGCCGGGCTGGCCCTGCGCTGGCTGCTGGCGGCTAGGCGCACCGCGGTGGCGGCCGCCACCCGCTCCAGCGCGCGCGCTCAGGCGGTGCTGCAGACGGTGCGCGAGCCGGTGCTGGTGCTGGACCGCGAGCTGCGGGTGGTGATGCACAACCCGGCCTTCGCCGAGGTGTTCGGGGTGGAAGTGGGCGCGATCGGCAAGCCGCTGGACAGCGCCGGCGAGAGCGCCGGTGCCTGGGCCACCCCGGAGCTGCGCCAGCGCCTGGTCGACGTGCTGGCGCGCGACCGCGAGCTGTGGGACCACGAGGTGACCTACCGCGAACCCGACGGCCGCGAGCGCGTGCTGCTGGTCAACGCGCGGCGGATGTCGCTGCCCGACAGCGAGGACCAGGTGGCGCTGGTGACCGCCAACGACGTGACCGCGCAGAAGGCGATCGAGCGCCGGGTGCGCGAGCTGAATGCCCAGCTGCAGGGCAAGGTGGACCAGGTGTCCGAGGTCAACCGCGAGCTGGAGGCCTTCAGCTATTCGGTCTCGCACGACCTGCGCGCGCCGCTGCGCCACATCGGCGGCTTCGCCGACAAGCTGGCCCGCCACCTGGGCGACCGCAACGACGACCGGTCGCGCCACTACATCGAGGTCATCACCACCTCGGCGCGGCGGATGTCGCGGCTGATAGACGACCTGCTGGTCTACTCGCGCCTGGGCCGCAGCGCGCTGCGGCTGCAGCCGGTGGACATGCAGACGCTGGTGGACGAGGCCCGCGCCATGCTGGACGCCAACAACGCCTCCGAGCACCCCGGCCACCGCATCGAATGGCGGGTGCAGCCGCTGCCGATCCTGGTGGGCGACGAGAACATGCTCCGCCAGGTGTGGCAGAACCTGCTGTCGAACGCGGTCAAGTACAGCGCCGGCTCGGAGCCGGCCGTGGTCGAGGTCACCCACCGCCGGCTCGACGGCGGCGACTACGAGTTCACCGTGGCCGACAACGGGGTGGGCTTCGACATGGCCTACGCCGGCAAGCTGTTCGGCGTGTTCCAGCGCCTGCACGCGGTCACCGAGTTCGAAGGCACCGGCATCGGCCTGGCCAGCGTGCGCCGGGTGCTGGCGCGCCACGGCGGCACCATCACCGCGGACTCCGCGCCCGGCCAGGGCGCGCGGTTCACCTTCACCCTGCCCGCCCCGGGCGACTCCAACCAACTGGACCCGACATGACCCCGATGTTCCGCTCCATCCTGCTGGCCGAAGACAGCCCCGCCGACGCCGAGATGGCGATCGACGCCCTGCGCGAGGCGCACCTGGCCAACCCCATCGTGCACGTCATGGACGGCATCGAGACCCTGGACTACCTGCTGGCGCGCGGCAAGTACGAGGGCCGCGCCGACGGCCTGCCGGCGGTGCTGCTGCTGGACATCAAGATGCCGCGGATGGACGGCCTGGAGGTGCTGCGCGAGGTCCGCACCCACGAGCACCTGCGCAAGCTGCCGGTGGTGGTGCTGACCTCCTCGCGCGAGGAGACCGACCTGGCGCGAAGCTGGGACATGGGCGTGAACGCCTACGTGGTCAAGCCGGTGGACTCCGAGCAGTTCTTCAACGCCGTGCAGACGCTGGGCCGCTTCTGGGCGGTGCTCAACGAAACCCCGGGCGAGGGCTGAATGCCGCGGACGCTGCGCATCCTGCTGGTGGAGGATTCCGCCGACGACGCCGACCTGCTGCGCTTCGGGCTGGAAGAGGCGGGCATGCCGTTCGAGCTGCGCCGGGTGCACTGCGAGGGCGCCCTGCGCGAGGCGATGGAGGCGTTCGAGCCGGACGTCGCGGTCAGCGACCTGCACCTGCCCGGCTACTGCGGGGTGGCGGCGCTCACCCTGCTGCACGAGCTGCGCCCGGCCCTGCCGCTGGTGCTGCTCAGCGGCGATGCCGAACGCGCGCCCGACGGGCTGCCGGCGCGGGTGCTGGACAAGGCGCGGCTGGACCGGCTGCCGGCGCTGCTGGCGGACATCGCCGGCTGAGGCTCAGCCGGCGCCGCGCAGCTCCGCGCGCAGCTGCGCGTCCACCGCCGCGATCGCGGTCATGTTCACCACCCGGCGCGAGGTGGAGGCCGGGGTGAGGATGTGCGCCGGCTGGTCCAGCCCCATCAGGATCGGGCCGATGGCCACGCCGCCGGTGGCCACCCGGATCAGGTTGTAGCCGATGTTGGCCGCGTCCAGGTTGGGCATGACCAGCAGGTTGGCGCGGCCCTTGAGGTGGGTGTTGGGCATGATCCGCTCGCGCAGCGCCTCGTCCCAGGCGGTGTCGGCCATCATCTCGCCGTCCATCTCCAGACGCGGCAGGCGGCGGCGCACGATCTCCGCGGCGCGCCGCATCTTGTCGGCGCTGGGGTCCTGGTGGCTGCCGAAGTTCGAGTGCGACAGCAGCGCCACCTTCGGCTCGATGCCGAACAGCTTGAGCCGGTAGCTGGCCTGCAGCGTGGCCTCGGCGATCTGCTCGGCGCTGGGGTCCAGCTGCACGTGGGTGTCGACGAAGAACCACGCGCCCTTGTCGTTGATCACCCCGGTCATCGCCGCGGTGCCGGTCACCCCGGGCTCGAAGTCGAAGATGCTGCGCAGGTAGCCCAGCTTCTTGTGGTAGCGGCCCACCAGGCCGCAGATCATCGCGTCCGCCTCGCCGCGCTCCACCATCAGCGCGGCGATCAGGGTGGGCCGCGAGCGCAGCAGGTTCTTGGCCGCGTCCGGGGTCACGCCGCGGCGCTCGGTCAGCGCGTGGTACTGGCGCCAGTAGTCGTCGAAGCGCGGGTCGTCGTTGATGTTGGTCAGCTCGAAGTCCACCCCCGGGCGCATCCGCAGGCTGAGCTTGGCGATGCGGTTCTCGATCACCTCCGGGCGCCCGATCAGCACCGGGAAGGCCAGGCCTTCGTCGATCACCGTCTGCACCGCGCGCAGCACCACGAACTCCTCGCCCTCGGCGTACACCACCCGCTTGCGGTCGGCGCGCGCGCGCTCGTACACCGGCTTCATCATCAGGCTGGTGCGGTGGATGAACTGGCCCAGCTTCTCCTTGTACGCGGCGATGTCGGCGATCGGTCGCTGGGCGATGCCCGAGTCCATCGCCGCCTGCGCCACCGCCGGCGCCAGCATGGTCAGCAGCCGCGGGTCGAACGGCCGCGGGATCAGGTAGTCCGGGCCGAAGGTGGGGACCTCGCCGCCGTACGCGGCGCCGAGGTCGGAGGATTCCATCCGCGCCAGCTGCGCGATGGCGCGCACGCAGGCCAGCTTCATGGCCTCGTTGATCTCGGTGGCGCCCACGTCCAGCGCGCCGCGGAAGATGTACGGGAAGCACAGCGCGTTGTTGACCTGGTTCGGGTAGTCCGAGCGGCCGGTGGCGATGATGCAGTCCGGGCGCGCGGCGCGGGCGTCGTCCGGGGAAATCTCCGGGTTGGGGTTGGCCAGCGCCAGGATCACCGGGCGCTCGGCCATGGTGGCCACCATCTCCGGCTTCAGGATGCCGCCGGCCGACAGCCCCAGGAACACGTCGGCGCCGGCCACGATCTCGGCCAGCGTGCGCTTGTCGGTGTCGCGGGCGTACCGCTGCTTGTCCGGGTCCAGGTGATCGCGCCCGGCGTAGAGCACGCCCTCGCGGTCGTAGGCCAGGATGTTCCCGGGCTTCAGGCCCAGCGCCACCAGCATGTCCAGGCAGGCGATGCCCGCCGCGCCGGCGCCGGCAGTGGCGAGCTTGACGTCCTCGATCTTCTTGCCGACCACTTCGAGCGCATTGAGGATCGCCGCGCCGACGATGATCGCGGTGCCGTGCTGGTCGTCGTGGAACACCGGGATCTTCATCCGCTCGCGCAGCTTGCGCTCCACGATGAAGCACTCCGGTGCCTTGATGTCCTCCAGGTTGATGCCGCCGAAGGTCGGCTCCATCGCCGCGATGATGTCGACCAGCTTGTCCGGGTCGCGCTCGTTGAGCTCGATGTCGAACACGTCGATGCCGGCGAACTTCTGGAACAGCACGCCCTTGCCTTCCATCACCGGCTTGCCGGCCAGCGGGCCGATGTCGCCCAGGCCCAGCACCGCGGTGCCGTTGGTGATCACCGCCACCAGGTTGCCGCGCGCGGTGAGCTCGCTGGCGGCGTTGGGGTCCTCCACGATGGCCTCGCAGGCGTAGGCCACGCCGGGCGAGTAGGCCAGCGCCAGGTCGCGCTGGGTCACCATCGGCTTGGTCGCGGTGACGCGGATCTTGCCGCGCGGCTCGTGGCGGTGGTAGTCGAGCGCGGCCTGCTTCAGGTCGTCGTGGCTGGGCGTGTCGGACATCGTGTGCAAGCGCCGGGACGGGGCTTCGATGATACCGGCTTCGCCCGGGCCGGGCCGCGCTACAGGTCGGTCACCGTCTCGCTGTCCACGATCTGCTCCAGCCGGATGCGGTTGGCGAACAGCGAGAACGCCAGCATCCCGGCCAGGCCGTTGGCCCGCTGCACCCACTGCGGCAGCCAGCGCGGCTCGCGCAGGGTGCCGTCGTCGAACAGCGGGGCGAAGCGCTGCACGTCGGCCAGGGTCATCTTGCCGGCGAACAGCAGCCGGCACAGCCGCAGCCGCCGGTGCTTGAGCGCCCAGCGGAAGAACGTGTGCACGCCGATCAGCCCGCGCAGGTACACGGTGTCCTTGGTGAAGGCCGCGCCGCCGGTGACCGGCACCCCGCGGAACACCCGCGCCGCCGAGGTGAAGCTCTCCACCTGGTCCTGCCCGGCGTCCAGGAAGTAGCGGAACACCTGCAGGAAGTCGGCGCCCTCCAGCGCCATCGCCACTGCCTCGATCCGCAGGCTGACGCGCTTCATGCGCTCGATGTCGATGCTGCCGGTGATCTGCTCGGCGAAGGTGGCCAGCCCCTCCTGGGTGGCGGTGGTGCGCGGCGAGGACAGCGCCAGGCTGGGCAGCACCGGCTGCTGCTGCCCGTTCAGCCCGGTCAGCGAATGCACGAAGGCCTCGTGCTGCAGCAGCTGCTGGCGGTCGTAGTCCGAGAACGCCGCGCCCGCGCGCAGGCGGATCCGGGTGGGGCCGGCCGCGGCCTTGGCGATCAGGTCCGGGTCCAGCACCACCTCGATCACCCGGCCGTCGAAGTAGTCGTCCAGCTGCGCCTGCAGCTGCAGCTGCAGCGAGGTGGCCGAGATCGCCACCTGCTCGGCCGGCGACAGCAGTTCGCGGTCCAGTTCGTCGGCGATGGCGATGAAATGGTTGGCGGCCTGGCGGGTGGTGGCGCCGCCCGGCAGCACGTGGTCGGGCTTGCCGAACAGGGCCACCGACAGCTGGGTGACGCGCGCGGTGCCCAGGTGCTCCAGCAGCTCGGCGGCCAGCCCCCAGTCGCGCGCGGATTCCACCAGGTAGGCGCCCAGCGGATGCGCGGGATCGGCGGCGGCGGCGATCGCCTCGAACTCGCGCCGGGCGTCGCCGAAGTCGTGGCGCGGGTAGGCGTGCACCGGCAGCGCCGGGTTGCCGCGCGCCCAGCCGGCCAGGAACGCCTGCTGCACCCCGGCCGGCCAGCTGGCCAGCCCGAGCAGGCGCACGCCCCGCGCCGCCTTCGCCATGCGCGCGTCCAGCGCGGCATGGTGGGCGATGGCGGGATCGGCCGCGGGGGCGGGCACGTCAGCGCTTCCCGTATTTCTCGTCGGGCCGCTTGCCCGGCGCCTTGCCCTGGCCCCGCGCGTCGGCCTTCTGCGCCAGGCGGTTGGCCAGCTGGTGGGCGGCGCCGGCGACCTCGGCGCCGAGCTTGAGGTAATTGGCGACCCGCTCCGCCTCGATCTCGCCGCGCTCCACCGCGGCGCGCACCGCGCAGCCGGGCTCCCTGGCGTGGCTGCAGTCGCGGAACCGGCACTGCGCGGCCAGCGCCTCGACGTCGGCGAAGCTCTCGGCCACGTCCTCCTCGCCGGTGGGCTTGAGTTCGCGCATGCCCGGGGTGTCGATCATGCAGGCGCCGGAAGGCAGCGGGATCAGCGCGCGGTGGGTGGTGGTGTGGCGGCCGCGGTCGTCGCCCTCGCGGACCGCGCCGGTCTTCATCTTCTCCTCGCCCAGCAGGGTGTTGGTGAGGGTGGACTTGCCGGCGCCGGAGCTGCCCACCAGCACGATGCTCCGCCCGGCGCCCAGCCACGGCGCCAGCGCGGCCACGCTGGCGCGGTCCTTGGCGTTCACCGCCAGCACCGGCGCGCCGAACGCGCGCAGCGCCTCCACCGCCGCCGCGGCGTCGGCGCCCTGCTTGTCGGACTTGGTCAGCACCACCACCGGCTGCACCCCGCTGCCGGCCACCAGCAGCAGGTAGCGCTCGATCCGGCGCGGGTTGAAGTCGGCGTCCAGCCCGCAGACCACGAACGCGCTGTCGATGTTGGCGGCGATCACCTGCTGGCGGTAGTGCTCGCCGGCGGCGCCGCGCTTGATCGCGGAGAAGCGCGGCAGCAGCGCGACGATGCGCAGGGCGTTCGGCGCCTCGCCTTCCACCAGCACCCAGTCGCCCACCGCCGGCCGCTCCTCGGGGTTCAGCTCGCCCTTGCGGTAGCTGCCAGCGCGCTGCCATTCCGGCAGCGACTCCGCGCGGTGCGCGGCCTCCAGCGACTCGGCCACCAGGTACCCGCTGCGGTGCTGCTCGACGATGCGCGCCGGCCGCGCCAGCGGGAAGTCGGCAATTTTCCCCGCCCACGCCGGCGGGAGCGTGTCCGGCGTCCAGCGCCAGCCGATGGCTTGCAGGGGGGTCATGCGCGGGGGTTTGCCGTCATCGGGCGATTCTAAACTGCGCTGGAGGGATCGGCCGCGGGCGGCACTGGCCGCCGTCGCCGCGGGTTACAGTGAAGCAGGGCAGGAGCCGCGGGCGCGGGCCCACCCTGGGCCGCGGGCAGGGCGGCCCAGCCGCCCCCGCCCGATCCACGCACTCCGTCGTCGCCGCCCGTCAGCCACATGACGCACCGCATAGGCCGGTGAATCTCCTGCGCCAGCGCCCCGTTTCCGCTAGGCTGCCGGCTCGTTTCCGCCACCCCCGCGCCATGCCCCCGTCCAGCCTCAAGACCCGCACCCGCCTCACCGAGGTCCGCTACGAAATCCGCGGCGAACTGGCCCGGCGGGCCCGCGAGCTGGAGGCCCAGGGCCGGCAGCTGGTCAAGCTCAACATCGGCAACCCCGGCGCGTTCGGCTTCCGCGCGCCCGAGCACCTGCAGCAGGCGATCGCCGGCCGGATCGAGCGCACCGACCCCTACACCCACCAGCAGGGCCTGCCGGAGGCGCGCGAGGCCATCGCCGCCTTCCACCGCGCGCGCGGCACGCCGAACGCGTCGCCCGAGCGCGTGTTCGTCGGCAACGGCGTGTCCGAGCTGATCGACATCTCGCTGCGCGCGCTGCTGAACCCGGGCGACGAGGTGCTGCTGCCCTCGCCCGACTACCCGCTGTGGTCGGCGGCCACCATCCTCAACGACGGCCGCCCGGTCTACTACCGCTGCGACGCCGGCAACGGCTTCCTGCCAGACCCCGACCAGATCGAGGCGCTGGTGTCGCCGCGCACCCGCGCCATCGTGCTGATCAACCCCAACAACCCCACCGGCGCCAGCTACCCGCGCGCGCTGCTGGAGCGCATCGTCGCCATCGCCGCCCGGCACGGCCTGCTGCTGATGGCCGACGAGATCTACGACGGCATCCTCTACGACGACAACCGGTTCATCCCGCTCGCCCCGCTCGCCGGCGACCTGCCCTGCCTGAGCTTCGGCGGCCTGTCGAAGGTCCACCGCGCCTGCGGCTGGCGGGTGGGCTGGGCGGTGCTGAGCGGCGACCCGCTGGCCAGCGGCGACTACCACCACGCCATGGACCTGCTGGGCGCGCTGCGCCTGTGCGCGAACGTGCCCGGGCAATTCGCGATCGAACAGGCGCTGCACGGCGCCGACACCATCTCCGCGCTGGTCCGCCCCGGCGGCCGCCTGCACGAAACCCGCCAGGCGCTGGTCGAATGCTGCGCGGCCAGCGAGCACCTGTCGCTGGTGGCGCCGGCCGGCGCGCTGTATGGCTTCCCCGGCGTGGTGGGTGCGGCCGCGCACGGCTTCGACGACCACGCCTTCGCGCTGGAGATGCTGGAGCAGGAGGACGTGCTGATCGTGCCGGGCTCCAGCTTCAACGTGCCTTACCGCCACCACTTCCGCGTGACCCTGCTGCCCGAGGCGCCGCTGCTGCGCGAGGTGTTCGCGCGCATCGAGCGCGTGCTGGTGCGCCGGGCCGAGGCCGCGCCGCGCAGCGCGGTGGCCTGAGTTGCCGCTGTCCTACCTTGCCCTCGGCGATTCCTACACCATCGGCGAGGGGGTGGCGCCGGCCGGCCGCTGGCCCATGCAGCTGGCCACAGCGTTGCGCCGCGACGGCATCGCGCTGGCGGACCCGCGCACCATCGCCACCACCGGCTGGACCACCGACGAACTGGCCGCGGCGATGGACGCCGCCGAACCGCTGGGCAGCTGGGAGTTCGTGAGCCTGCTGATCGGCGTCAACAACCAGTACCGCGGGCGCGGCGTGGACGACTACGCCGCCGGGTTCGCCGGCCTGCTCCGGCGCGCGATCGCGCTGGCCGGCGGCCGCCCGCGGCGCGTGCTGGTGCTGTCGATCCCGGACTGGGGGACGACCCCGTTCGCCGCCGCCAGCGGCCGCGACCGCCGGGCCATCGCCGCCGAGCTGGACGCCTATAACGCCACCGCGCGTGGCCTGTGCGCGGCGGCCGGCGTGGCCTTCGTCGACATCACCGGGATCTCCCGCGCAGCCGATGCGGCAAGCCTGCTGGTGGAGGACGGCCTGCATCCCAGCGCCGCGCAGTACGCGCGCTGGGCGGACGCCGCGCTGCCGGTGGCGCGCGCCCTGCTGTCGGGCGGCTGAGCGCCGGCACGGCCGCACGGCCCGGGGGCGCGCCAGGGCGTAAAATCGTGCGCCCCGCGTCCGGAAACCCGCCATGTCCCTCGACCCCGCCCTGCGCGCCCGCATCGAATCGCTGCTGGCCGCCCACCCCGTCGTCCTGTTCATGAAGGGCAACCCGGACGCCCCGGCCTGCGGCTTCTCGGCCAAGGCGGTCGGCGCGCTGGCGGCCGCGGGCGCGCCGTACGCGCACGTGGACGTGCTGTCGGACCCGGAGATCCGCGAGGGCATCAAGGCCTACGGCGAGTGGCCGACCATCCCGCAGCTGTACATCGGCGGCGAACTGGTGGGCGGCTCCGACATCATCGTGCAGATGGCCGGCAGCGGCGAGCTGCACGCCGCGCTGGGCCTGCCGCCGCCGGACCGCACCCCGCCGGAGATCCACCTCGGCCCGGCCGCCGCCGACATGCTGCGGCAGGCGATCGCGCAGACCGGCCAGGACCTGGCCCTGCAGGTGGAGGTGGACGCCGGCTTCCAGGCCCGCCTGCAGCTGGCGCCGCGCGACGAACACGCGATCGCCACCGAGGTGGACGGCATCCGCGTCCAGTTCGACCTGGCCAGCGCGCCGCGCGCCCGCGGCCTGTCGATCGACTGGGTGGACGACGCACGCGGCAAGGGCCTGGTGGTCGAGAACCCGAACGCGCCGGCGAAGGTGCGCGCGCTGACCCCGGCGCAGGCGGCCGAGCGCGTGCGCGCGGGCAGCCTGGTGCTGGTGGACGTGCGGCCGCCGGACGAGCGGCTGCTGGCGGAGGCGCCGGTGCCCTACCGCCACGTCGACCACGGCGCCGCCGAGCTGGAGGCGCTGCCGAAGGACACCGCGCTGGCCTTCCTGTGCCGCAGCGGCGGGCGCAGCGCGCAGGCCGCCGAGCACTTCCGCGGCCTGGGCTTCACCGAGCTCTACAACGTCGAGGGCGGCATCAACGCCTGGGCGCTGCTGGAGCCGTCCCTGCGCCCCTACTGAGTCAGCCCTTGCGGATGGCGGCCAGCGCCGCCAGCGCCTGCTCGCGGCCGCGCGCCAGGTCCACCACCGGGCGCGGGTAGCCCTTCGGCGGCACGCCGGTCCACGGCGCATGCCGTTGCGCCGGCGGCAGCCCCGCCAGCTCCGGCACCCAGCGGGCGATGTAGGCGCCGTCGGGATCGAACTTCTGCGCCTGCAGCACCGGGTTGAACACCCGGTGGTAGGGCGAGGCGTCGGCGCCGGTGCCGGCCACCCACTGCCAGCCCAGGGTGTTGTTGGCGAGGTCGGCGTCGACCAGGGTGTCCCAGAACCAGCGCGCGCCGTGCCGCCAGTGCGCGCGCAGGTGCTTGGTCAGCAGGCTGCCGGCGACCATCCGCACCCGGTTGTGCATCCAGCCGGTGTGCCAGAGCTCGCGCATCCCGGCATCGACGATCGGGATCCCGGTGCGGCCGCGGCGCCACGCCTCCAGCGCGGCCGGGTCCGGCTCCGCCCACGGGAAATCGTCGAAGCGCGGGTTGAAGTTCGAATCGGGCGTGTGCGGGAAGTGGTGCAGCAGGTGGTAGCCGAACTCGCGCCAGCCCAACTCCCGCACGTAGGCGTCGCGGTCGCCGGCGGGGCCTTCGCCCTGCAGCCGGCGGGCGACCCGCCACGGCGCGATCTCGCCGAAGTGCAGGTGCGGCGACAGCCGCGAGGTGCCGCGCACGCCGGGGACGTTGCGGCGCTCGCCGTAGCCGTCCAGCGCCCCGGCCACGAACGCCTCCAGCGCAGCGCGGGCGCCGGCCTCGCCGGGCGTCCAGCGGTCCCAGAACCCGCGGTCCCAGCCCGGCCGCGGCGCCAGCGCCAGGGCGTCGGGTTCGAGCGCGCCCTCCAGCGCCGGCGGTGCGGGCAGCGCGTCGGGCGCGTCCGCCAGCGCGGGCAGCCGCCACTGCTGCAGCGCCGCGCGCCAGAACGGGGTGAACACCTTGTACGGATCGCCGGCCTGGGTGGCGACCTGCCAGGGTTCGAACAACAGCGCGCCGTTGTGGCTGCGCGCGTCCAGGCCGTCGGCGCGCAGCGAGCGCTTGAGGGCGGCGTCGCGCGCTTCCAGCGCCGGCTCGTAGCGGCGGTTCCAGCGCACCGCGCGGGCACCGGTGGCGGCCGCGACGCGAGGCAGCAGCTCCGCGGGGTCGCCGCGCAGCACCTGCAGGCGCGAGCCGCGCGCGCGCAGGTCGGCGTCCAGCGCGCGCAGCGAGCGCGCCCGCCAAGCATCGGACGCCGCGCCCGGCGCCCACTCGCCCTCGCCGTCCGGGTGGTGGATATAGACCGGCACCGGCGCCAGCCCAAGCCGCAGCAGGTCCTGCAGCGCCGGGTTGTCGGCCAGCCGCAGGTCGTCGCGGAACCACAGCAGCGCACAGTCCATCGGTCCGTCCCTAGAAACCCCCGCCGGCGTCCAGCCACGCCTGCTCGTCGGGAGTGTTGATACGGCCGAGGGCGGCGTTCCGATGCGGGAAGCGGCCGAAGCGGGCGATGACCTCGCGGTGCGCGACCGCGTAGCGGGTGAGTTCGGCGTTGCCCAGCGCGCCGATCAGCGCGACCGCGCGGTCCTGGTCGGCCAGGTCCTCGGCGTGCTCGAACGGCAAGTAGGCGAACAGCCGCAGCCCCGGCTCGATCCGCGCGTCCAGGCCCGCCTCGACCACCGCCGCGGCATGGTGGAGCGCCAGCCCGTCGGTGGCGAACGCATGGCCGCTGCCGCGGAAGATGTTGCGCGGCACCTGGTCCAGCAGCACCAGCAGCGCCAGCGCGCCCTCGGCGTCGTCCCGCCAGTGGTCCAGCTCGCGCCGCGCGGCGGCGTGGTGCGCGTCCAGGAAGCGCGCGCGGCATTCGGCGTCGAACGCCGCGCCGCCGTTGAACCACTTGCCCATCCCGGCGTCGCGCCAGAACCCCACCACCTCGGCCGCATCCGTCATCGCCCAGCTCCGCCGGAAACGCCCATCATGCCGCGCCGGCGCCCGGGCGCGGCGTCACTCGTCGAAACGCAGGTGGCGCACCGACTTGCCGTGGCGGCGGATCAGCTTGAGCGACTCGATGCCCACCTTGATGTGGTTGCGCACGAACTCGGCCGACACCCTGGCGTCGCTGGCCTCGGTCTTCACCCCTTCCGGGATCATCGGCTGGTCGGAAACCAGCAGCAGCGCGCCGCACGGGATCCGGTTGGCGAAGCCGGCCGCGAAGATGGTGGCGGTCTCCATGTCGATGGCCATGCAGCGCATCTTTCGGAGCTTCTTCTTGAAGTCCTCGTCGTGCTCCCACACCCGCCGGTTGGTGGTGTAGACGGTGCCGGTCCAGTAGTCCAGCTCGTGGTCGCGGATGGTGGTGGAGATCACCCGCTGCAGCGCGAACGCGGGCAGCGCCGGCACCTGCGGCGGCAGGTAGTCGTTGCTGGTGCCCTCGCCGCGGATGGCGGCGATCGGCAGGATCAGGTCGCCCAGCCGGTTCTTCTTCTTGAGTCCGCCGCACTTGCCCAGGAACAGCACCGCCTTGGGCGAGATGGCCGACAGCAGGTCCATCACCGTGGCCGCGTTGGGGCTGCCCATGCCGAAGTTGACCAGGGTGATGCCGTCGGCGGTGGCGCTGGGGAACGGGCGGTCGGTGCCGACCACCGGGGCCCCGGTCATCTCCGAGAAGTGCGACAGGTAGCCGCCGAAGTTGGTCAGCAGCACGTGCTCGCCGAAGCCGTCCAGCGGGACGCCGGTGTAGCGCGGCAGCCAGTTGTCGACGATCTCCTGCTTGTCCTTCATGCGGCCTCCGGTTGTCGCGCCGGATTCTCCCACGCCCCCGTGACGTCGGTCATGTGGCGGGCGCCCGCCGGCCGCGCTAGGGTGCGGGCATGCGCACGCGTCGTGCGCCGGGGAACTGTCCATGTCCAAACCGATCACCGCCGCCCTCGCGGCGGCGCTGCTGGCCGGCTGCGCCGCCGCGCCGCAGAAGCCCGCCGCGCCCGCGACGCCCTACGACTTCGCCGCCGACCCGTATCCCAGCACCTACCAGCGCGTGGCTTCGCCGCCGGTGCTGCTGCAGCACGCCACCGTCCTGACCGGCACCGGCGCGCGGCTGGAGGACGCCGACGTGCTGATGCGCGACGGCAGGATCGTGGCCGTCGGCGCGAGCCTGGACGCGCCAGCCGACGCCGTGCGGGTGGACGCCACCGGCAAGTGGGTCACGCCCGGCATCATCGACATCCACTCGCACCTCGGCGTGTACCCCAGCCCGGGGGTGAGCGCGCACAGCGACGGCAACGAGATGACCTCGCCGGTCACGCCGAACGTCTGGGCCGAGCACTCCGTCTGGCCGCAGGACCCCGGCTTCCTCACCGCGCTGGCCGGCGGCGTCACCAGCCTGCAGGTGCTGCCCGGCAGCGCCAACCTGATCGGCGGCCGCGGCGTGACGCTGAAGAACGTGCCGGCCACCACCTACCAGGCGATGAAATTCCCGGGCGCGCCCTGGGGGCTGAAGATGGCCTGCGGCGAGAACCCCAAGCGCGTCTACGGCCAGAAGGGCGGCCCCGCCACCCGCATGGGCAACGTGGCCGGCTACCGCGCCGCCTTCGCCGACGCCGCCGAGTACATGAAGAAGCGCCAGGCCGGCGGCAAGGACGCGGAAGGCAAGCGCGACTACAGGAACGACACCCTGGCCGGCGCCATTAACGGCGACATCCGCGTGCACATCCACTGCTACCGCGCCGACGAGATGGCCACCATGCTGGACCTGGCCAGGGAGTTCGGGTTCCGGATCAGCGCCTTCCACCACGGCGTGGAGGCCTACAAGATCGCCGACCGGCTGGCCGCCGAGGGCGTGTGCGGCGCGCTGTGGGCCGACTGGTGGGGCTTCAAGATGGAAAGCTTCGACGGCATCCAGGAGAACATCGCGCTGGTCGACCGCGCGCCGGGCGGCTGCGCCATCGTCCACTCCGACTCCGAGGAGGGGATCCAGCGCCTCAACCAGGAGGCGGCGAAGGTGATCGCCAGCGCCGGCCGCGCCGGCATCGCCATCGCGCCCGAGCACGCCATCGCCTGGCTGACCGCCAATCCCGCCAGGGCGATGGGCATCGACGGCCAGACCGGCACCCTGGAGGCCGGCAAGATGGCCGACGTGGTGCTGTGGAACGGCAGTCCCTTCAGCAGCTACGCGCAGGCGGAGCAGGTCTACATCGACGGTGCGCGCCTCTACGACCGCCGCGACCCCGCGCGCCAGCCGGTGTCCGACTTCATGCTCGGGCAGCCCGCCACCCGGGGAGGCGTGCGATGAGCCCGCGCCTGCTTCCGCGCCTGGCGCTGGCCGCGGCGCTGCTGGCCGCCGCCGGCGCGGCCAGCGCGCAGGACCTGCTGGTCCGCAACGCCACCGTGCACACCGCCACCGCGCGCGGCACCCTGCGCAACGCCGACGTGCTGGTGAAGGACGGCCGCATCGCCGCGATCGGCCAGGGCCTGGACGCCGCCGGTGCGCAGGTGGTCGACGCCGGGGGCGCGCCGCTGACGCCGGCGCTGTTCGGCGGCATCACCGACATCGGCGTGGAGGAAGTGTCGGGCGAATCGTCCACCGTGGACGCCACCCTGGCGCTGGGCGCGAACGCCGCCGACATGCGGGTGCGCCCGGAATTCGACGTCACCCTGGCCTACAACCCCGAGTCGGTGCTGGTGCCGGTGGCGCGGGTGGAAGGCATCGGCTGGACCCTGCTCCAGGCCGGCAGCAGCCCCGGCGGTTCGCTGGTCGGCGGCCAGGGCGGCGTGGTGCGGCTGGACGGCAGCCTGGACGCGGTGGGTCCGCGCGCGCTGTTCGTCACCCTCGGCGGCGACGGCGCCGGCCTGAGCGGCAGCTCGCGTGCCGCCCAGTGGATGCTGCTGGACCAGCTGGTGGACGAACTGCGCGGCCGCATCCCGCAGGATTCGCAGTTCGCCCTGCTCACGCCGGCCGGCCGCGCCACCCTGGCCAGGTACATCGGCGGCGGCGGGCGGGTGATGGTGCGGGTGCAGCGCGCGGCCGACATCGCCCGCCTGCTGCGCTGGGCCAGGCAGCGCGACGTGCGCATCGCCGTGGTCGGCGGCGCCGAGGCGTGGAAGGTGGCGCCGCAGCTGGCGGCCGCGGGGGTGCCGGTGTTCGTGGACGCGCTGGCCAACCTGCCGGCCGACTTCGACGAGATCGGCGCGACCCTGGAGAACGCCGCGCGCCTGCACGCGGCCGGCGTGCCGGTGTCGTTCTTCCAGGGTGGCGATGCCTCGCACAACGCGCGCAAGATCCGCCAGCTGGCGGGCAACGCGGTCGCCAACGGCCTGCCGTGGGAGGCCGGCCTGGCCGCCCTGACCGCGGTGCCGGCAGCCGCGCTGGGCGTGGGCGGCGAGGTGGGCAACGCCATCGCCGTGGGCCAGCGCGCGGACCTGGTGCTGTGGACCGGCGACCCGCTGGACGTGGCCAACCTCGCCACCCGGGTCTGGATGGATGGCCGTGCGATCCCGATGCGCTCGCGCC
>CAMLJA010000013.1 GCA_946480065.1 uncultured Thermomonas sp.
TACCTCAAGCGCCTGGTCGTGGGCGGCCTGGAGCGCGTCTACGAGATCAACCGCAACTTCCGCAACGAAGGCGTGTCCACCCGCCACAACCCCGAGTTCACCATGCTGGAGCTGTACGAGGCCTACGCCACGTACACCGAGGTGATGGACCTGACCGAGGCGATGATGCGCGACGTCGCCGTCGAGGCCATGGGCACCACCGTGTTCGAGTGGGACGGCCACACCATCGACCTCGGCCCGGCCTTCCGCCGCTGGAAGCTGGAAGAGACGGTGCGCGAGCTGAACCCGGAAATCTCCGTCGCCGACTGCCGCGACCGCGCCGCGCTGGCCGCGCACTGCGCGCGCCTGAAGATCCCGGTCAAGCCGGGCTACGGCTGGGGCAAGCTGCTGCTGGAGATCTTCGAGAAGACCGTCGAGGCCGGCCTGGTGCAGCCGACCTTCATCACCCATTACCCGGTGGAAGTCAGCCCGCTGGCGCGCGAGTCCGACAGCGAGCCGGGCATCACCGACCGCTTCGAGCTGTTCGTCGGCGGCAAGGAGCTGGCCAACGGCTTCTCCGAGCTCAACGATCCCGAGGACCAGGCCGCCCGCTTCCGCGCCCAGGTCGAGGCGAAGGAGGGCGGCGACGACGAGGCCATGCACTTCGACGCCGACTACATCCGCGCGCTGGAAGTGGGCCTGGCCCCCACCGGCGGCCTGGGCGTGGGCATCGACCGCCTGGTGATGCTGCTGACCGGCTCCAGCTCGATCCGCGACGTCCTGCTGTTCCCGTACATGCGGCCCGAACACGCCGGCTGAGCCGGCGCCGCGGCCCGCCAGCCGGCCGCTCCGCAAGCCGGTGGCCTGCCGCGGGAGCCCGTCCCGTTGTCGTCCGAAGGGGCGGCGGCATGGCATGCTTCCTGCGTCCGTCGACACTTGCCATCGCCGTGCTTTGCGCGGACGATGGCCCCGCGGGTCGTCCCGCCATGCATCCCGACAGAGGTGGCGCGCTTGGATATCGTCATCGTCGATGATCAGCCTTCGGCACGGACCATGCTTCGCCACATCGTGCAGGACATCGGCCCGCAGCTGGCCGTCTACGATTTCGGCGAGCCCGACACCGCGCTGGACTGGTGCAACCAGAACCGGCCCGACCTGCTGCTGCTGGACTACCGCATGCCCGGCATGGACGGGCTGGAACTGGCGAAGGCCTTCCGCAAGCCGCTGCGCAACCGCGACGTGCCCATCGTGCTGGTCACCGTGGTGGGCGACGAGCCCATCCGCCAGGCGGCGCTGGACGCGGGGGTGATCGACTTCCTGGTCAAGCCCATCCGTCCGCGCGAACTGCGCGCCCGCTGCCGCAACCTGCTGCAGCTGCGCCAGCAGTCGGAAACCGTGAAGCAGCGCGCGCTGTCGCTGGAGCAGCGCCTGCTGGCCAGCGTGCACGAGGTGGAGGAGCGCGAGCGCGAGACCCTGTCGCGGCTGGCGCGCGCCATCGAGCTGCGCGACTCGGGCACCAGCGCCTACCTGGAGCGCATGGCCCACGTGGCCGGGCTGGTGGCGGAGGGCCTGGGCCTGCCCGAGGACCTGGTGCGCACCATCGAACTGGCGGCGCCGCTGCACGACATCGGCAAGATCGCCATCCCCGACGCGGTGCTGATGAAGCCCGGCCCGCTGGACGAGCACGAGCGCCGGCGGATGCAGCTGCATCCGCAGATCGGCTTCGACCTGCTCAAGGACAGCCAGAACCGCCTGATCCAGGCCGGCGCGCGGATCGCGCTGCACCACCACGAGCGCTACGACGGCCGCGGCTATCCGCAGGGGCTGGCCGGCACCGAGATCCCGATCGAGGCCAGGGTGGTCACCGTGGCCGACGTGTTCGACGCCCTGATCTCGCCGCGCCCCTACAAGGAGGCCTGGAGCATCCAGCGCGCGCTGGAATACATCGGCGAGCAGAGCGGCAAGCTGCTCGACCCCAACTGCGTGCAGGCGCTGCTGGACAACCTGCCGCGGCTGTACGAGATCTGCGACCGCTATTCGCACGTCGCGCCCCGCCCGGGGTTCAACTGAGGCCATGGCCGCGGCCTGGGCCTGGATGCGTTCGCGCCTGCGCAACCGCGCGGACAGCGAGCACGGCCAGGTCTTCGTCCGGATCGCCATCACCGCGCTGTTCGCCAGCTACCTGGGCTGGGAGGTCGGGGGCGGCGACCTGCGGCCGGCGCTGGTCGCCACCTGGCTGATCCTGCTGGGCGAACTGGGGCTGTCGCTGGGTCTGCTGGCGGCGATCCTGGTGGACCCGCGGCCCTCGGATCCGCGCCGCTGGCTGGGCATGGTGGCCGACTACGCCGCCATGGGCGGGGTGATGTACCTGCAGGGCGAATCGGCCGCGCCGCTGTATGCGGTCTACCTGTGGGTGACGGTCGGCAACGGCATGCGCTACGGCCCGCGCTACCTGTTCGTGGCCACCGGCATGGCGGCGGCGTCGTTCCTGGCGATGATGCGGGCCACGCCGTACTGGCTGGAGAATCCGTACCTGTCGTGGGGCTTGCTGCTGGGCCTGGTCGCGGTGCCGCTGTATTTCGCCTCGCTGCTGAAGGCGCTGACCGCGGCGATCGAGGACGCGCGCCGCGCCAACCTGGCCAAGAGCCGCTTCCTGGCCAACATGAGCCACGAGTTCCGGACCCCGCTCAACGGCCTGTCCGGAATGTCCGAACTGCTGGCCAGCACCCGTCTGGACGCCGAGCAGCGCGGCTACCTGGAAACCATCCAGGCCTCCGCCCGCGCACTGCTGGCGCTGGTGGAGGACGTGCTGGACATCTCCGCGATCGAGGCCGGCAAGCTCAAGCTGAAGGTCGAGTCGTTCGAGCTGCGGGCGCTGGTCGACGAGATCGACCTGATGCTGCGCCCGGAGGCGCGCGCCAAGCAGCTGGACTACCTGGTCGCGATCGCCGCCGACGTGCCGGCGCGCCTGCGCGGCGACCCCGGCCACCTGCGGCAGGTGCTGGTCAACCTGCTCAGCAACGCCATCAAGTTCACCCCGACCGGGCAGGTGCGGCTGGAGGTGGCCACCGCGGGCGGCGCGGCGGGTGGCACCCAGCGGCTGCGCTTCACCGTGACCGACACCGGCATCGGCATCCCCGCCTCGGCCCGCGCCAAGCTGTTCGAGGCCTTCGAACAGGCGGACAACAGCCTGGTCCGGCGGCACGCCGGCACCGGGCTGGGCACCACCATCGCCAAGGGCCTGACCGAGGCCATGGGCGGGCTGATCGGCTTCGAGAGCAACGAGAACGCCGGCAGCCGGTTCTGGGTCGAGCTGCCGTTCCAGCTCGACGCGGTGCCCGCCGCGGCCCCGGCCGCGCCCGCCGCGCAGGCGGCGACGGCGGCCCAGCCGCAGCCGCCCTACGACGGCCGCAAGGTCATCGCCTTCAGCGATCCGTTCCTCCGCCACCGCGCCCGCGTGCGGCCCCTGCGCGCGCTGATCGCGGACGACCATTCGGCCAACCGCATGGTGCTGCAGGGCGTGCTGCAGAAGGCGGGGCACCGGGTGCTGGCGGTGGAGGACGGCGAGTCCGCGCTGGACGCGCTGGCCGCCGGCGACTTCGACCTGGCCATCGTCGACCTGCACATGCCGGGTCTCAGCGGCATCGACCTGCTGCGCCAGCTGCGGGTGATGGAGGCGGGCGGCAGCGCGCGCACGCCGGTGATCGTGCTCAGCGCCGACGCCACCCCGGATTCGGTGCAGGCCTGCCGCCAGGCCGGCGCCAAGGCCTTCATCCCCAAGCCGTTCCAGGCCGGCAAGCTGCTGGACGCGGTCGCCGAGATCGCCACCGGCGGCAGCGTGGCCGAGGTGGACCCGCGCCCGGCGCCGCAGGCCGCGCCCGCGCAGGACCTGCTGGACCCCGCGGTGCTCGACGAACTGGCGTCGCTCGGGATGGGCAGTGCTTTCGAGGCCGACTTCATCGGCCAGTGCGTGGCCGACGCGCGGCGCGCGCTCGGGCTGATGCGGCAGGCCGGTGCCGACGCCGACTGGGACGCCTACCGCGAGCAGGCGCACGCCCTGAAGGGCATCGCCGGGAACCTGGGCCTGGTCCAGCTTGCCGCCCACAGCGGCAAGCTGATGCACACCACCGGGTTCGAGCTGGTGCGCGACTGGCGCCGCCATTGCGACGCCCTGGTGGAGCGGATGTCCGCGGGCGAGCAGGCCCTTGCCGCGCGCGGGAGCTGGCAGCCCGCGCGCGAGGACAGCCGCTGACCCAGGCCGTCAGGCCTGCGCGGCGCTGCGCTCGCCGTGCCGCTTGTACTGCGCGCGGACCAGCCGTTCCATCGTGCGCAGGGGCTTCTCGCCCAGCTGCATCGCGGTGTCCACCCAGACTTCGGTGATCGCCATCATTTCCTCCAGCGTGACCGGCTGGGACATGGCGCGCACCCGGTGCATGGCCGCCCGCGCATGCGGGATCCGGCGGTTGGCGCGGATCACGTCCTCCACCGCCTGCACGCCCTGGCCGCGCGGCGCCAGCACGTCGACCAGGCCCATCTTGTACAGGTCCTCGCTGGCGTAGACGTCGCCGCTCAGCATCATCTTCTCGGCCTGGTGCGGGGCGATCCGCTTGCACAGGAACGAGTACGCGCCCATCCCCGGGAACAGGTCGAACAGCACCTCCGGCAGGCCCATGCCCACGCCTTCCTCGGCCACGATGGTGTGGCAGCTCAGCGCCGCCTCGAAGCCGCCGCCCAGCGCGTCGCCCTGGACCAGCGCGATGCTGTGCGCGCCGGCGTCCAGGCCGGTATGGAACGCGTGCACGCCGCGCACGCACTGGCGCGCGTAGGTCAGCAGGGCGTGCCGGTCCTGGCGGCGGATCGCGTCGCAGAAATATTCCAGGTCCCCGCCCAGGTTGAAGGCGTCGCAGTCCGAGGCCAGCACCACGTGCTGCAGGGCGTCGCCGCCGGTGTTGCGCTCGCGGCGCATGCGGTCGGCCAGGGCCCACTGGTACTGCAGGATCTCGTTGACCAGCGCCGGCTTGAAGCAGGCGCGCCCCGGCTGGTCGGCCAGGTCGGCGTGCATGTGGCACCAGTGGACGGTGGCGTCGCGGCTTTCGGCCGCGCGCAGGGTGGCGTAGCGGGGAACGGGGGTGAGTTTCTCGGGGGTGGCCATGGTCGCTGCTCCGGGCATGGCCCGCCGGCCCGGGCCAGCTGGCGGGAGGGAAGGAGTGGTGGTTGGCCCGTGCAGCGTGTATGCGCCGAAACGCGTGAAAGCGCAAGCAAGAGGCGGCGGGGTGGCGACCGCGCGCCGCGCCTTGCCGGAGGACCGGGTCAGGCCGCCCGCGGCGGGTCCCGCAGCTCCTTGCGCAGGATCTTGCCCACGTTGCTCTTGGGCAGCTCGTCGCGGAACTCCACGTAGCGCGGCTGCTTGTAGCCGGTCAGGTTCTCGCGGCAGAAGTGCTTGATCGCGTCGGCGGTGAGCGCCGGGTCCTTCTTGACCACGAACACCTTCACCGCCTCGCCGGACTTCTCGTCCGGCACGCCGATGGCCGCCACTTCCAGCACGCCCGGCATCATCGCGATCACGTCCTCGACCTCGTTGGGATACACGTTGAAGCCGGACACCAGGATCATGTCCTTCTTGCGGTCCACGATGTAGAAGTAGCCGTTGCCGTCCATCCGCGCCATGTCGCCGGTGTGCAGCCAGCCGTCGGCGTCCATGACCTTGGCGGTTTCCTCCGGGCGCTGCCAGTAGCCCTTCATCACCTGCGGGCCCTTGACGCACAGCTCGCCCACCTCGCCCGCGGGCAGGACGCGGCCTTCCTCGTCCTTGATGCAGACGTCGGTGGAGGGCACCGGCAGCCCGATCGAGCCGTTGTACTCGCGCAGGTCCAGCGGGTTGATGCACACCGCCGGCGAGGTCTCGGTCAGGCCGTAGGCCTCGGCCAGGGTGCAGCCGGTGACCTGCTTCCACTTGTCCGCCACCGCCCGCTGCACCGCCATGCCGCCGCCCAGGGTCAGGTGCAGCCTGGAGAAGTCGATCTGGTCGAAGCCGGGCGTGTGCAGCAGCCCGTTGAACAGCGTGTTGACGCCGGTGATCGCGGTGAACGGGATCGCCTTGAGCTCCTTGACGAAGCCGGCCATGTCGCGCGGGTTGGTGATCAGGTGGTTGTGCGCGCCGAACTTCATGAAGACCAGGCAGTTCGCCGTCAGCGCGAAGATGTGGTACAGCGGCAGCGCGGTGACGATCAGTTCCTTGCCCATGGTGGCGTTGCTGCCCACCCAGGCCGCCGCCTGCTGCATGTTCGCGATCAGGTTGCGGTGGGTCAGCATGGCGCCCTTGGAGACGCCGGTGGTGCCGCCGGTGTACTGCAGGAAGGCCAGGTCGCCGGGAGCGATGGCGATCTCCGGCAGCGCGTGCATGCGGCCCAGGGTCAGGGTGTCGCGGAAGCGCACCGCGCCGGGGATGTCGTAGTCCGGCACCATCTTCTTGACGTGCTTGAGCACGAAGTTGACCAGCAGGCCCTTCGGGAAGCCCAGCATGTCGCCCAGGCCGGTGGTGATGGCGCGCACGCCCGGCAGCTGCGCCAGCACCTCCTGCGCCACGTGGCCGAAGTTGTCCATCACCAGCAGCACGGTGGCGCCGGAGTCCGCCATCTGGTGCTTCAGCTCGCGCGCGGTGTACATCGGGTTGGTGTTGACCACCGTCAGCCCGGCGCGCAGCACGCCCAGCACCGCCACCGGGTACTGCAGGCAGTTGGGCATCATGATGGCGACGCGGTCGCCCTTCTTGAGCTGCAGCTCGCCCAGCAGGTAGCCGGCGAAATCGCGGCTCAGGCGGTCCAGCTCGGCATAGGTCAGCGACTTGCCCAGGTTGGAGAACGCGGTGTTGCCGGCGTACTGCGCCAGCGCCCCCTCGAAGACGTCGGGGATGGCCGCGAATTCCTCCAGGTCGATGTCGGCGGGGACCCCGGCAGGGTAGTGGGCCAGCCAAGGACGGTCGGGACTCATGCGCGTTTTCCCCTGCGTGCCGGCCTGCTGCGAATGTGCGCAGGCGTACGGTTTGCGCCCGATTTGAGCATAGGGTGCAATAGCTGACAAGGCGACGCGGGTCGCCCTCGGGAGTGCCGCAATGCAGCAGAACCGCGCCCTGCAGGGGATCGCCCGCATCGCCGCGCTGGCGTGCGCGCTGGCGCTCGCGGCCTGCGCCCGGCCTTCGGTCGAGACGGCGGTGCGCGCGCAGGTGCAGGCGCTGCAAACCGCGATCGACGCGCGCGATGCCGGCGCCGTGCAGGACCTGCTGGCGGACGACTTCGTGGGCAACGACGGGCTGGACCGCCGCGGCGCCCGGCAACTCGCGGCCGGCGTGTTCCTGCGCTTCCGCGACGTGCGCGCCCGGATCGGCCCGGTGCAAGTCGAAGCGCGCGGACCGGACGAGGCCATCGCCCGCTTCACCGTGCTGGCCACCGGCGGCAGCGGCGGCCTGCTGCCGGAGCAGGGCCAGCTCTACCGGGTGGACACCGGCTGGCGCCGGGTGGACGGCGAGTGGCGGCTGCTCAGCGCGAGCTGGACGCCGAAGCTGTAAGCGCTTCCCGCGATGCCGCCCGGGCCCGCGGCTAGACCGGCGCCAGCGCCGCGCGCTCCGGCGCCTGCGCGGGATTTTCCGGCGCGGCTTCGTAGCGCGGCAGGTCGATGGTGAACACGCAGCCGGTGCCCGGCAGGTCGCGCACGCTCAGGATCCCCTGGTTCGCCTCCACGCTGCGCCGCGCGATCGACAGCCCCAGCCCCAGCCCGCTGGTGTCGGCGCCGCGCTGCACGAAGGGCTCGAACGGGCTTTCCGCCGCGCCGGCCGGCAGCCCGCCGCAGCGGTCCTCCACGTCGATCAGGATCCGGTCCGCCATGGCGTAGGCGTTCAGGCTGACCTCGCTGCCGGGATGGGAGAACTTGAATGCGTTCTGCAGCAGGTTGCCCACCGCCGACAGCAGCAGGTCGCGGTCGCCGTCCACCGCCAGCAGCGGATCCACCTGCGACACCGTCAGCACGCAGTGCCGGGTCTGCGCTTCCAGCGAGGCCGACAGCTTGACCTCGGCGATGAAGTCCGCCAGCAGGAACAGGCGATGGCGCACCTCCATCCCGGCGCTGGCGCGCACGTCCGCCAGCGAACGGTCGATCAGGTTGCCCAGCCCCACCAGGGCGCGGTCCAGCACCGCGCCGGTGGCGCCGCCCAGGCCCACGTTGCCTTGCTTGATCACCGACAGCGCAAGCGTAGCGATGCACAGCAGGTTGCGCAGTTCGTGGGCGAAGAAACCCAGCTGCTCGTTCAACGCGTCGGCCTGCAGGCCGGCCATGGCGAAGTCGTGCTGGTAGCCGAATTCCGTCACCGCGGTGGCGATGGCGTTGTCCAGGCAGCGGTTGAGGGTGCGGAACTCCGCGATCTCGATGCTCACGCCGCGCTCGAACGCCAGGTCGGTGATGGCCTGGCACAGGTCGCCGTAATCGTGGACCACTTCCTCCACGGTGAAGCCGTGCTCGCGCAGCTCCTTGCCGTGCCGGGCCGCGGATTCGCCGATCTCCGACAGCGCGGGCGGGCCGCCGCCGGCGCGGCCGGAGACGCGTTCGCTCTCCAGCGGGTCGTCGCCGCGCTCCACCCGCAGGGTCCGGATCAGCTGGTCCAGGAAGATGGTGACGCCGTTGGCCAGTTCCCCCGGGCGCTCGCCGGGCGGCGCCCGCAGCGCCACCTTCGCCCGGCACCTGGCGATCAGCTCTTCCCGGTTCGCTGAGAGGAATCTGTCCATCCCCTGCAGCATACGCCCGATCCGGGACGGCGGCGCGAAGGTGGGCCGTTATCGACAATTTGGCGGCGTGATCCTTGCATTTGAGGCGATTTTTGCGGATTTCATGGTCGGCTCTTCCATCGCCGCGTAGCTCAGGCGGCGTGCTTGGCCACCAGCTGCCGCAGCACGTACTGCAGCACGCCGCCGTGGCGCATGTAGTCCACTTCCTTGGGGGTCTGCAGCAGCACGTCCACGTCGAAGCCGGTTTCGTGGCCGTCGGCCTTGGTGGCGGTCACGCGGGCGGTCTTGGCGGCGCCGTTGTCCAGGCCGGTGATGGCGTAGGTCTCGCTGCCGTCCAGGCCCAGCGACTGCGCGGTCTGGCCGTCGCGGAAGCGTAGGGGCAGCACGCCCATGCCCACCAGGTTGCTGCGGTGGATGCGCTCGAAGCTTTCGGCGATCACCGCGCGCACGCCCAGCAGCAGGGTGCCCTTGGCCGCCCAGTCGCGGCTGGAGCCGGTGCCGTATTCCTTGCCGGCGATCACCACCAGCGGCACGCCGTCGGCCTTGTACTTCATGGCGGCGTCGTAGATGGCCATCTTCTCCGGCGGCTGCGCGCCGAAGTACAGGGTGTTGCCGCCTTCCTCGCCGCCCAGCAGGCGGTTCTTGATGCGGATGTTGGCGAAGGTGCCGCGCACCATCACGTCGTCGTTGCCGCGGCGGCTGCCGTAGCTGTTGAAGTCGGCCGGCTGCACGCCCTTGGACTGCAGGAAGCGGCCGGCCGGGCTGTCCTTCTTGATGTTGCCGGCGGGGCTGATGTGGTCGGTGGTGATGGAGTCGCCGAACAGGCCCAGCACGCGCGCGCCCTGCAGGTCGGCGATGCGGCCGACGTCCATGGTCATGCCCTCGAAGTAGGGCGGGTTCTTGATGTAGGTGCTGGCGGCATCCCACTGGAAGGACTGGCCATCCGGCGCGGCGATGCGGTTCCAGCGGCTGTCGCCCTTGAACACGTCGGCGTAGTGCTGGGCGAACAGCTGCGGGCCCACGGTGGCGGCGATGGTGTCGCCGATCTCCTTGTTGGACGGCCAGAGGTCGCGCAGGTACACCGGCGTGCCGTCGGGGGCGTGGCCCAGCGGGTCGCGGGTGAGGTCGATGTCCACCGTGCCGGCCAGGGCGTAGGCCACCACCAGCGGCGGGCTGGCCAGGTAGTTGGCCTTCACCTCCGGGTGCACGCGGCCCTCGAAGTTGCGGTTGCCGGAGAGCACCGAGGCCACCACCAGTTCGCCGGCGGCGATGGCGGCGGACACGTCGTCCGGCAGCGGGCCGGAGTTGCCGATGCAGGTGGTGCAGCCGTAGCCCACCACGTAGAACCCCAGGGCCTGCAGCGGTTCCAGCACGCCGGCCTGCTTGAGGTAGTCGGTGACCACCCGCGAGCCCGGCGCCAGCGAGGTCTTCACCCACGGCGCCGACTTCAGCCCGCGCGCCACCGCGTTGCGGGCCAGTAGCCCGGCGCCCAGCATCACCGCCGGGTTGGAGGTGTTGGTGCACGAGGTGATGGCGGCGATCACCACGGCGCCGTCGCGCAGCGTCCAGGCGGCGCCGCTGTCGGGCGAGGATTCGCGCGCTGCAGCCTTGGCGCCCACCGCGGTGCCGCCGCCGCCTTCGTTCTTCAGCCGCTCTTCCTGCTCGCATTCCTGCGCCAGGTCCCGGTGCTTGCGGCGGGCGTCTGCGTAGGGCGCCAGCGCCTGCGCGAAGTTCTCGCGCACCTCGGGCAGCAGCACGCGGTCCTGCGGGCGCTTGGGCCCGGCCATCGAGGGCTGCACCTGCGCCATGTCCAGTTCCAGCACCGAGGAGTACTCGGCGTGCGGGCTGTCGGGGGCGTGCCACAGGCCCTGGGCGCGAGCGTAGGCCTCCACCAGCGCGATCTGCGCCTCGCTGCGGCCGGACAGCCGCAGGTAGGTCAGCGATTCGGCGTCGATCGGGAAGATGCCGCAGGTGGCGCCGTATTCCGGGGCCATGTTGGCGATGGTGGCGCGGTCGGCCAGCGGCAGGTGCTGCAGGCCGTCGCCGAAGAACTCCACGAACTTGCCCACCACCCCGTGCGCGCGCAGCATCTGGGTCACCGTCAGCACCAGGTCGGTGGCGGTGGCGCCTTCCGGCAGCCGGCCGGTCAGCCGGAAGCCCACCACCTGCGGGATCAGCATGGAGCTGGGCTGGCCCAGCATGGCGGCTTCCGCCTCGATGCCGCCCACGCCCCAGCCCAGCACGCCCAGGCCGTTGACCATGGTGGTGTGGCTGTCGGTGCCGAACACGGTGTCCGGGAAGGCCCACAGCTCGCCGTCCAGCCGGCGCTCCATCACCACCCGCGCCAGGTGCTCCAGGTTCACCTGGTGGACGATGCCGGTGTTGGGCGGCACCACCTTGAAGTCGTCGAACGCCGACTGGCCCCAGCGCAGGAAGCTGTAGCGCTCCGCGTTGCGCTCGAACTCGATGCGGCCGTTGATGTCCAGCGCATCGCTGCAGCCGAACACGTCGACCTGGATGGAATGGTCGACGACCAGTTCGGACGGGATCTGCGGGTTGATCTGCCCGGGCGAGCCGCCCAGCCGGGCCACCGCGTCGCGCATGGCCGCCAGGTCCACCACGCAGGGCACGCCGGTGAAATCCTGCAGCACCACCCGCGCGGGCATGAAGGCGATCTCGGTGGCCGGTTCGGCCGCCGGGTCCCAGCTGGCAACGGCCTCGATGTGGTCGGCGCCCACGCTGCGCCCGCCGTCCTCGTGCCGCAGCAGGTTCTCCAGCAGGATCTTCAGCGAGTAGGGCAGGCGCGCGATGTCGAAGCGCTGGCCCAGCTTCGCCAGGCTGGCATAGGCATAGGTGGTGCCGTTGACCTCCAGGTGGTCGCGGGTGGCGAAGACGTCGGCCATGGCGCTGCTCCTTGCGTGTGGATGCCCCGAGTGTACGCCGCGCCCGCGGCGCCGCCGTTGCGCCCGCGCAACGCGGCGTGCGGCGGGCGGGGTGGGGTAGGCCGGTCGAAGTATGTATAATCCATGCATACTTTTTCATCCGTGGAGGCTGCCATGGAAGCCACCGTCGCCGAGCGCGGCCAGATCACCCTGCCCAAGGCGGTGCGCGACGCGCTGGGCCTGACCAAGGGCAGCGTGCTGAAGGTGGAACTGGATGGCAGCCGCATCGTGCTCAGCAAGCACGTGGACGACGCCATCTCGCGCGTGCGCGGCAAGTTCGCGCTGGACGCCGCCGCGGACGCCAAGGGCTGAACCGTTGATCGCCGTCGACGCCCCGGTGCTGGTGGAACTGCTGGTGGACGGCGCGCGCGCCGACGCCGCCGAAGCCTGCCTGCGCCAGGCCCTGGCCGGCGGCCGGGTGGTGGTCTGCGGCGCCGCGCTGGCCGCGGTGTCCGCCGCGCTGCGCAACGGCGCCGACGCCCTGGCCGCGCTGGAGGAGATGGGCGTGCACTACAGCCCGCTGGAATCCAAGTCCGCCCTGCGCGCCGGCGAGATGCAGCGCCGCCAGCGCCAGCGCGCCGGCGAACCGCGCCCGCTGTCCGACTTCCTGGTCGGCGCCCACGCGCTGCTGCAGTGCGACGCCCTGATCACCTTCGACGCCGGCTTCCACCGCGACTACTTCAAGGGCCTGAAGCTCATCGTGCCCAAGGCCTGACCGGCATCGCCCGCCATCCGTTTTCCGCTCTTCCGTTTTCCAGGAGACCCCCATGCTCGCCGCCTACCGCCAACACGAAGCCGAACGCGCCGCCCTCGGCATCCCCCCGCTGCCGCTCACGCCGCAGCAGACCGCCGACGTCGTCGAACTGCTGAAGAACCCGCCGCCGGGCGAGGAGGCCTTCCTGCTGGACCTGCTCGCCAACCGCGTGCCGGCCGGCGTGGACGATGCCGCCAAGGTCAAGGCCAGCTACCTGGCCGCGCTGGCCTTCGGCAGCGAGAAGAATCCGCTGATCCCGCGCGCCCGCGCCACCGAGCTGCTGGGCACCATGCTGGGCGGCTACAACGTGGCGCCGCTGGTGCAGCTGCTGGATGACGCCGAGGTGGGCGCCGTGGCCGCCGACGCGCTGAAGCACACCCTGCTGGTGTTCGATGCGTTCCATGACGTCGAGGAGAAGGCCAAGGCCGGCAATGCCAACGCCAAGGCCGTGCTGGAAAGCTGGGCCAACGCCGAGTGGTTCACCAGCAAGCCGGAAGTGCCGGCGTCGCTGACCATCACCGTGTTCAAGGTGCCGGGCGAGACCAATACCGACGACCTGTCGCCGGCGCCGGACGCCACCACCCGCCCGGACATCCCGATGCACGCGCTGGCGATGCTGAAGAACAAGCGCCCGGATGCCCCGTTCGTGCCCGAGGAAGACGGCAAGCGCGGCCCGATCGGCGAGATCCTGAAGCTGAAGGAGAAGGGCCACCTGGTCGCCTACGTTGGCGACGTGGTGGGCACCGGCTCCAGCCGCAAGTCGGCCACCAACAGCGTGCTGTGGTGGACCGGCGACGACATCCCCTACATCCCCAACAAGCGCGCCGGCGGCGTGTGCCTGGGCAGCAAGATCGCGCCGATCTTCTACAACACGATGGAAGACGCGGGCGCGCTGCCGATCGAGCTGGACGTCTCGAAGATGGAGCACGGCGACGTGGTCGAGCTGCGCCCGTACGAGGGCAAGGCGCTGAAGAACGGCGAAGTGATCGCCACCTTCGAGCTGAAGTCCGAGGTGCTGTTCGACGAGGTCCGCGCCGGTGGCCGCATCCCGCTGATCATCGGCCGCGGCCTGACCGGCAAGGCGCGCGAAGCGCTGGGCCTGCCGGCCACCGACCTGTTCCGCCTGCCGGTGACGCCGCCGGATACCGGCAAGGGCTTCACGCTGGCGCAGAAGCTGGTCGGCCGCGCCTGCGGGTTGCCGGAAGCGAAGGGCATGCGCCCGGGCACCTATTGCGAGCCGAAGATGACCTCGGTGGGCAGCCAGGACACCACCGGCCCGATGACCCGCGACGAGCTGAAGGACCTGGCCTGCCTGGGCTTCAGCGCGGACCTGGTGATGCAGAGCTTCTGCCACACCGCGGCCTATCCGAAGCCCGTGGACGTGAAGACGCACCACACGCTGCCGGAGTTCATCTCCACCCGCGGCGGCGTCTCGCTGCGTCCGGGCGACGGCATCATCCACAGCTGGCTCAACCGCATGCTGCTGCCCGACACCGTGGGCACCGGCGGCGACTCGCATACCCGCTTCCCGATCGGCATCTCGTTCCCGGCCGGCTCCGGCCTGGTGGCGTTCGCCGCGGCCACCGGCGTGATGCCGCTGGACATGCCGGAATCGGTGCTGGTGCGCTTCAAGGGCAAGCTGCAGCCGGGCGTGACCCTGCGCGACCTGGTCCACGCGATCCCGCTGTACGCCATCAAGGCCGGCCTGCTGACCGTGGAGAAGAAGGGCAAGAAGAACATCTTCTCGGGGCGCATCCTGGAGATCGAGGGCCTGCCGGACCTCAAGATCGAACAGGCCTTCGAGCTGGCCGACGCCTCCGCCGAGCGTTCCGCGGCTGGCTGCACCGTGCGCCTCGACCAGGCGCCGATCATCGAATACCTCACCAGCAACATCACCCTGCTGAAGTGGATGATCGCCGAGGGCTACGCCGACGCCCGCACGCTGGCCCGCCGCATCGCCAAGATGGAGGCCTGGCTGGCCGACCCGCAGCTGCTGGAGCCGGATGCCGACGCCGAGTACGCGGCGGTGATCGAGATCGACCTCGCCGAGATCGTCGAGCCGATCGTGTGCTGCCCGAACGACCCGGACGACGCCAAGACCCTGTCCGACGTGGCCGGCGCCAAGATCGACGAGGTCTTCATCGGCTCGTGCATGACCAACATCGGCCACTTCCGCGCCGCGGCCAAGCTGCTGGAAGGCAAGCGCGACATCCCCACGCGCCTGTGGATCGCGCCGCCGACCAAGATGGACGCCGCCGAGCTGACCAACGAAGGCCACTACGGCACCTTCGGCGCCGCCGGCGCGCGCATGGAGATGCCGGGCTGCTCGCTGTGCATGGGCAACCAGGCGCAGATCCGCGAGGGCAGCACCGCGATGTCCACCTCGACCCGCAACTTCCCGAACCGCCTGGGCCGCAACACCAACGTGTACCTGGGCTCGGCGGAACTGGCGGCGATCTGCGCGCGGCTGGGCCGCATCCCGACCCGCGAGGAGTACCTGGCCGACATCGGCGTGGTCAACGCGAATGGCGATGCCATCTACCGCTACATGAACTTCGACCAGCTGCCCGACTACCGGGCGGTGGCGGAGGCCGTGCCGGCCTGATCGCGACTCGAGCTGTTAGTTTCAGGAAACGCCCGGTTACCCCGGGCGTTTTCTTTTGCGGGAATTGGGGACTCTTGGGAGCCAGGCGGCGCGGGCCGGCGCGCGGATGTGCCCCCGCCGCGGCCCGGGGGCGCCGCCGCCGCCGTGGTTTAGCGCGGCGGGCCGCGCCCCCGGGCGTGCCCGGATCGCGGCTACGGCTGGACAGGCAGGAGCGATCCCCGCTTCCGCGGGGATGACGAAGAAGGGGGGCACCGGATGACGAGCAAGGGGCCAACGCGATCCGACTCCGAATGACGAGCAAGAGGCCAACGCGATCCGACTCCGAATCACGAGCAAGAGGCCAACGCGATCCGACTCCGACCGTCATTCCCGCGAAAGCGGGAATCGCTCTTGGCGCTTTCGTTTGAAGCGCGGCTCACGCCTGCCAGGGATGACTCCAATGAGGAGCCACCCAGGCATCCCCAAGGCTCGCGGTCGCCACAGGGCGCCGGTGGGCCGTGCCCGTCCGCGGAATCAAGGAGGAGGCGGTGGCCGCGCCATCGCCGGGGGACATCCGCGGACGGGTATGGCCCGCCGGCGCTTCCAGGAACCCGCCATCACCGCCCGCGCGCCCAGGGCCTGGTGCCGATTGCCGCGACCGCTGCCGCTCGGCGTTAAACCGCACGCGCCGCTGGCGAGCGCTGCCGCCTCAGCCCAGCAGCGCGTCCACCGCCGCGGCCATCTCCCGCCGGCGCAGCACGAAATCCCACAGGCTGCCGCCGGACTGCCGCCACAGCACCGCCGAGCGCAGCGCCGCCAGCAGCAGGGCGCGGATCTCGGCGACGACCCCGGCCTGGCCCAGGTAATGCGGGTTGCCCTGCACCATCACCCGCGGGCGCAGCGTGCTGATGGTGTCCGCGTACAGGCTGCCGAGCGCCGCCACCACGTCCGGGTGCCGGCTTTCCTGCGCAGCCGCGGCCGGCGCCAGCGCCTTCAGTGCCGCCTGCACCTTGTCGCCCATCGCCGCGTCGCGGTCGAACCGCCGCTCCAGCTGCAGCACCGCCAGCGCCAGCTTGCCCAGCGCCTCGTCGCGCGCGGTGTTGGCCAGGTAGTCCCGCAGCTGCCGCAAGCCGGGGCGCAGCGCATCCAGCCCGCCGTAGACCGCCGCGGCGTCCTCGGCATCGATCCGGAACACGCTGTCCAGCGCGGCGGTCACCCGCGCCGATTCCGACTGGCCGGTATCGGCGATGCGGCGCACCTGGCCCAGGGCCTGCAGCAGCCCGGCAAGTGCCAGCACGCGGTCGTCCATGGCGGTCATGCGGCGTCGTTCCTCGCGGTTTCGAAGGAGAGGGCAGGGGCATCGGTCGACGCGATCACCGCGCCGCCCAGGCAGATGTCGCCATCGTAGAAGACCACCGATTGTCCCGGCGTGACCGCCCGCTGCGGGCGGGCGAAGCGCACGTCCACGCTGCCGTCGTCGCGCAGCGCGACCTCGCAGGCTTCGTCCGGCTGGCGGTAGCGGGTCTGCGCGGTGCAGGAAAACCGCGCCGCGGGCGGGGCGCCGGCGATCCAGTGCACAGGTTCGCTGCGCAGCGTCCGCGACTGCAGCCAGGGGCTGTCGTGGCCCTGGTCGACGTAGAGCACGTTGCCCGCGATGTCCTTGCCGACCACGAACCACGGCGCCTGCGGCCGCCCGCGCACGCCGCCGATGGCCAGGCCCTCGCGCTGCCCCAGGGTGAAGTAGAACACCCCCGGATGACTGCCGACCACGGCGCCCTCGGGCGTGCGGATCTCGCCCGGCTGCGCGGGCAGGTAGCGCGACAGGAAGGCGCGGAAGTCGCGCTCGCCGATGAAGCAGATGCCGGTGGAAT